>NZ_JFCC01000001.1:0-259282 GCF_000582925.1 Acinetobacter sp. 1294596
AATCCGACTTAGGCTCATCTATTAGCGCAAGGCCCGAAGGTCCCCTGCTTTCTCCCGTAGGACGTATGCGGTATTAGCGCTCCTTTCGGAACGTTGTCCCCCACTAATAGGCAGATTCCTAAGCATTACTCACCCGTCCGCCGCTGAATCCAGTAGCAAGCTACCTTCATCCGCTCGACTTGCATGTGTTAAGCCTGCCGCCAGCGTTCAATCTGAGCCATGATCAAACTCTTCAGTTAAAATCATTTGTACCTTATTTATAGACAAGGTACCAATTCTGGCTCATTAATCTTCTGACTAAAAATTTACTCAAATAAACTTCGAGAAATTTCTACCATTCAATCAATGAAAATTATTTCGATCGATCAATCAGTAAAAATCCACACAAGTTGTTCTTCATATTCTCTTAATGATCTTCTTACTGCTTCGTCAGCAGCAAGCTAGGTCGGCTATATTACGCTTTCTTTTCATAAAGTCAACTGGTAATTCAGATTATTTTAAACCTATCTAACAAAACCCGACTTAACTATATTTAACTAAGTTACTGTTTTATCAGAAGTTTTAATCTTCATCACCGCCGATGGATGTGCATTATAGGCCATTTATTTCCTAACGCAAGCGGTATTTTATAAAATATCGTTCATCTGGATAATTCTTAAACAAAACATCTTTTTTTCACCATATTTCAAACAAATTTGCTTTAATAGTGTGATTCAAGGAACTGTTTAAATAAGTTCTCATCAAATTTGTGGACCATTTGACTGCTTGTAGAAGTTTTAGGAATTTTTATGCCTCACTTTCATTTTTTATGGGCAAGCTTACTGGCTGCCGGTTTTGCTTCTTCTAGTTTCGCTCAGGAGATTGCTCAGCCTGTTTCGGCTTCAACAGAACAGGTTCCTGATGCTGAGGTGATTGATCCGGACCATCCGTCTCATCCTTCTCGTTTAGAAGCTTTAAAGCAGCTCAAGAATGTTACCCGTCAAGACTTAAAGGTAAATGCTAATGCAGCACAGCCTGAGGAGGTCAAAGATCCTTTACAACCTCTGAATCGTCAGATCTATGAATTAAACGATGCACTTGATCGCACTATTATCCGACCAGTTGCTGTGCAATATGTAGAAAAGATACCTACTGATGTGCGGGGAACCTACCGCAATTTCCGCAAGAATTTAGGTGAACCCTGGAACGCAGTAAACCAGCTTATGCAAGGACGTCCGGCCCGCGCAGCAAAAACTCTCGGTCGTTTTACAGTAAATACCCTATCGAGTTTAGGTTTCGCTGATCCAGCGAGACGTGTAGGTTTAGAGAGTGAAGACGAGAACTTTGGTACAACTTTGGGTTACTGGGGAGTGCCGTCCGGGCCTTATCTGGTATTACCTGTTTTAGGTCCGAGTACTTTTCGTGATACTGTAGGTCGCGTAGTAGACAGTCAGGCGCGACCACAAAAATATATTTTTGAAGATCACGAGGGTCTTTACTGGGGGGACCAGATGCTACGTGGTATCGATATTCGTTCCCAGCTACTTGATGTTGAAGATGTCTTACAGGGCGACCGTTATGCGGCCATCCGTGATATTTATTTACAGCGTAAAAACTATGAGATTGCCCAGAAAAAAGGCACTGATGCTGAAATCACTTTTATTGATGATGAAGCAGATGAAAATGCGAATCCTGAAATTATCTCGGATTAACTAATTGATAAATAGTTTTGCTAGATCCTTTCTAGTTACTCTAGCAACACTTTGATTTATATAATTAGTATATCTATTATGATGAACTTAAAATTTGTTTAAAACAGGTAAATCAACGCCTCTTATGTATTTTATTCAGCCCACTCGCCCTATTCCTTATTTGGATCGGGCTTTACATGCGCTTCCGAATCTGCAAATGATTCATATTGAGGATATCGATTTATACGACCCGACAATTATTGCAATTGCAGATGTAGAAGATTTCCTGGTTTATCAGTGGAATTTACCTACTGTAGTTATTGCTTTTCAGCATGAGGGGGCTGCACTTGCCAAAGCTTGGGAACAGGGAGCGTTAGCTGGCTGGATTTGGAATGATCTACCGGATCAGCCTGATCAGGCGTTGTTAAAAATAGATGCACAGTATAAACGTAATCAGGATAGTCGTGATCTGCCCTCAGCCGCAGAACTGCAAAAACGTCTTTTACCTAATCCTTTAGCCTTAAAAGATTATGAAATAGAAACTTTTTTTCAACCTTCAGCCTATTTGTCCGGTGACTGGTATGACTACTGGAAGCTGAATGATAAAGAAATTATTTTCTATTTAGCAGATGTTTCAGGCCATGGGGTAACCAGCAGCTTGTTAACCTCATGGATGGCTGCCTTTCATGGACGCTCTAAAACACCCTGTGAACTGATCAAGAAACTAAACGGTATGCTGATGCAAGAAAATATTGAAAAGCATATCACCATGATTGCCGGAATTTTAAACCTCGAAACCCATCAACTCCGCTGGTCCAGCGCGGGACATTATCCGCCCGCTATTTTGTTTGAACCACATAAACCACCGAAAATTTTAAGTACGAGCAGCTTTCCATTAGGCTTGACAGATGATCTAGAAGTTGAAGAGTTTGAATGTTATCTGAACCAGCATGCACGGTTCATTATCTGTTCAGATGGCGCCCTTGAACCCTTTGATGGGCGTTTGAATGAACAGTTTGAACAACTGGTCCAACATCTGGAAAAACAGTCATTTGAGCCTCCGAGTCATGTTGCAGATGACATTGCTATCTTAAGTCTATGTCGAAAGAATTAACTGATTTATCAATATAATACTCTTTAGCTATAGCTATGATGACTATCGGCCACTTGAGTCTGTAGCCCCCCTATGTGATAATTTTCATATCCTTCTCTGCAAATGGCATTTATATGTCAACAGGTCATGTTGAATATGCAAGCTTGAATGGAACGCATATTTTCAAACTTATTGGTGAAGTGCGAGCCCAATCTTGTATAAGTCTAGACAAACTACTTGGTAAAATTGAGCAACAAGCAGGTGTCGTGGGTGCAATCGTCGATTTGACCCAGACTACTTTTATTGACAGTACTGTATTAGGTATTTTGGCGAAGCTGGGCTTAAAACTTAAGCAGACCCATAATATTCAGGCTGTCATGCTCTCTACCAATTCCGATATTACGACTCTGGCCAACAGTATGGGGCTGGGGCAGGTTTTTGTAATTTTAAATTACTGCGGTGATCCAAACGTTTGCACACGTACACTTGTTGAAGAGCATGTAACTCATGGTGCTATGTTGACGACTGTACTCGATGCTCACCGAACTTTAATGAAACTCAACCAGAATAACCAGAATATGTTTGAACCTCTGGTAAAACAGTTGCAAAAAGAACAGGATACACTGGATCAGGTATCTGAACGTAAAAATGCGCCTTCGACCTGAAGCCTAAACAAACGGAGTAACTGATGCCATTACTTTCTGTTGTTCAAATGAATTCCCAAAATCTGATTGAAGATAACTTCATTGAGATTGAACGTTTGATGCAGCAGAGTAAGGCTGAAGGTGCCGAGCTTATTGTATTTCCGGAAAATTTTGTCTGTTTTGCAGCAGGTAAGCAGCGTGAAACGGCTGAACAGTTTGAACATATTCAGCGCCGGCTAGAGCAGCTGGCACATCATTATAATCTTTGGATCATTGCAGGTACATTGCCCTGCCCGTTTCGTCCTGATGGCTCTACCATAAAAGATGGTCGGGTACGTACGACCAGTTTATGTATCAGTCCGGAAAAAACCGAAGGACGTTATGACAAAATTCATCTTTTTGATGTTCAGGTTGGGGATGCTGTAGGTGGTTACCAGGAATCTAAAGTATTTGAACCTGGTGACAAGCCTGTAGTCATTCATACACCATTTGGCCAAATCGGGCTTATGGTGTGTTATGACCTTCGCTTTCCAGAGCTGGCTTTAACCCTACGTCAGCGTGGTGCCAATATTTTAACTGCGCCAGCTGCTTTTACTTACACTACAGGCCAGCTACACTGGCAGTTACTTTTACAAGCTCGCGCAATGGATAGCCAATGTCAGGTTTTAGGTGCAGCGCAGCAGGGTTGGCATGGTGAAAAGCGCCAGACTTGGGGACATGCAGCCGCAGCAGACTCACGCGGCCAGCTGCTGGCTATGGTTAACAATGAAGGTCCGGGCCTGATTACCGTTCCTTTTGACCTGCAAGAACAGCAGTTTGTACGTAACTCTATGCCTCTCATGCAACATCGAAAACTGGTCACGTTCTGATTTAATTTGGTTTTAGATTTTTTTACAAAAAAACCAATTTATTCTGGTCTTTAATACGCCACGATAACACTACAACTATTCGCTTATAGGTAATAAAATGGCTTTAGAAAAAGTAGTTTATCGTGCACATGCAAAAGCAACAGGTGGCCGTGATGGTCGCGCAACCTCATCTGACGAGATTTTAGATGTAAAACTGGCTGTACCAAAGGAAATGGGCGGTCCTGGTGGTGGCACTAACCCTGAACAATTATTTGCGGCTGGCTATTCTGCCTGCTTCTTGGGTGCAATGAAATTTGTTGCGGGCCGTGATAAATATAGCATGCCTAAAGATGCTTATATTGACGGCGAAGTAGGAATTGGGCCGATACCGACCGGTTTTGGTATTGAAGTCACACTCAATATTCATTTAGAAGGAATGGACCAGACTGAAGCGGAAAAACTGGTTGAAGCTGCTCATATTGTCTGTCCATATTCAAACGCGACTCGCAATAATATTAATGTTGATTTAAAAATTACGACTTAAAAGTAAAATGGCATTATAAAATTCAAAAACAGAATTTTATAATGCCCTGATTAATATTCTTATAAAATGACTTATTCGGCTGCTTCATTGGTAACGCGAAGCACTTCTTCTAAAGTTGTTTTACCCTGCAATACTTTACGCAAGCCGTCTTCGCGAATTGAACCTGCATGTCTGCGGGCAAAATTTTCCAGCTCATACTCTGCTGCATTCCCATGAATCAGACGGCGCATCTGCTCATCAATCGGAACAATCTCATAAATAGCTGTACGTCCAGTAAAGCCGGTATGGGCACAGTATTCGCAGCCCTTAGGTACAGGTAAACGAACCGGTTCTATCTGTTCAAAAGAGTTAAAGATATGCTGCTCAAAACTGTCAGCCTCACGCCAATCGACACAGTGTGCGCATAAAGTACGTACCAGACGCTGAGCCACCACACCAATTAAAGAACTTGAAAGTAAAAAAGGTTCAATGCCCATATCTTTTAGACGTGTTACTGCACCAATGGCTGTATTGGTATGGAGTGTAGAAAGTACAAGGTGGCCAGTCAAAGAGGCCTGCACTGCGATTTCAGCTGTTTCCAGATCACGAATTTCCCCGACCATAACCACATCTGGGTCCTGACGCAGCATAGCTTTTAAAGCCCGCGCAAAAGTCATATCTACTTTGGTGTTAACCTGGGTCTGGCCAATTCCTTCAAGTTGGTATTCAATAGGATCTTCGGCTGTCAGGATATTACGGCTACCATCATTCAGATCAGACAAAGCCGCATATAAAGTCGTGGTTTTACCAGAACCGGTTGGACCGGTCACCAGAATAATACCGTGGGGTCGGTGCACCAAAGTTTTTAACCGTTCATAATCTTCTGCAATCAGGCCGAGATGCGTCATATTAAGACGACCCGCCTGTTTGTCGAGCAGACGCATAACAACGCGCTCACCATGCGAAGAAGGTAAGGTCGAAACACGAACATCAACTTCGCGTCCGGCAAGACGAAGTGAAATACGGCCATCTTGTGGAATACGTTTTTCGGCGATATCTAGACGGGCCATTACTTTAATCCGGGACACCAGCAAAGGTGCAAGCTCCCGCCGTGGCTGAACGATTTCTCGTAACTGTCCATCGACCCGCAGACGAACTGAAAGTTTTTTCTCAAAAGATTCAATATGGATATCGGATGCACCGACACGAATTGCCTCAGACAGCAAGGCATTAATCAGACGAACGATGGGTGCATCATCTTCCTGATCCATCAGGTCTTCTGCTTCAGGTACCTGATCTGCCAGGCTCAGCAAGTCCGGATGGTCTTCGAGCCCTGCAGCTACCTGCTGTGATTCACCGGTATCACCGGCATAACTGGATCCTAATAAACTATTGAACTCTTGCGCACTGCATAACTGGTAATGTACCGGGCGGCCCAGTAGCCGACGAGCCTCCTGCAAAGCAAGAGGAGTCGTGTCTTCACGACGCATGATATAGACTTGGTCCCCTTCATAACGCAAGATGACGCCATGACGTTTTGCAAAACTGTAAGGTATTTGTAGTTGTTTAAGTATTTGCATCACAACTTATAATAATAGAAAAATTGGTTTTGAGTGTACTCTATGCATATGACAGCGTGAAGTCTGTTTTTTGCTAAAGATGTGATGAAAGGAATAACTGGTCTTGACAAATTACAATGAAAATTTCGAGCCTGAATCTTCTACTATTAAGTGGTGGGGTGAACAGCAATTTGATATGAACCAGAATAAAGCCTGGCAGTTCGGTTCATTATTTTTTCGTCTGACTCGCAGTCAGCGCGAGTGGCAACTTGAATATCATCGACCACAGTTTCAGCATGATGATGAGCAGGAATGGCGTATCATTGAAGAACCAGATTTTATCTTTCCACAGCCGGTTGAGATTGAACGTTATATGTTTAAAAAAACACATAGCAAATTCCAGCTTATGCCTCGTCTGGCTGACCGCTCTGTCGTAATTAAACCGGTCAATCCGATTTACATCCCAGCAGGGCAACGCGGTACGCTTTATATCAGCACTCCCTTATGGATTGCCGGTTTTGTAGAAAGTCAGAGAGATCCTTTATTCGATTTACCGGTCATTCTTTCTAAAGATACCTGGTTTGGCCCAGACCAGCGTACCGGTGAAATGTGCTATGCCACTGCAGTGGATGGCCGTACTGAACTAAGCCAGCTTAAACCGCGTGCTTTTCGCGCCGTAACCCCTATCCATTTTCATAATACCAGCAATCAGCAGCTGCGTTTTGACCGCATGAATGTGCCTGTACCTGCCTTGCCTTTGTTTTATAGCGAAAAAACTGGCCGTTTATGGACTTCACAGATTAAAGTTCTGCATGAAGGACTGGACCGTCCTCCGCGGGTAAGAATTGAAAACCAGACCCCGCCTCTGGCTGGCGAGGTTCAGTATATTCATCCCCCGCGCTCTCCAGGTGGAGCACTATTTAACATGTTTGATTCATTCTTCTAAGAGGTGGTCATGGCTGATACAAATATTCCAAAAGAAGTGACCCAAAGCCTCAAAGGAATCTTTACCAATATTAATCTGGACCGTTTAAGTGAAATCTTGGTAGGACTGGTACTTTGCCTGATTGGTTTCTTGATTGCTCGGGTAATTTCCAATACTTTTATCCGTACGGTAGGTTTACGCTTTAATGCTCATCAGCGCCTCGTCTGGCGCCGCGGTATTTTTTATTTTATCTTTCTGCTTTTTGTAATTGCCAGTTTAAAGGAAGCCGGTTTCAAACTTAGCGTTTTTCTTGGCGCCGCCGGTATTTTAACAGTAGCTTTAGGTTTTGCTTCGCAGACCTCTGCAACCAACCTGATCAGCGGTCTGTTCCTGATTGGTGAAGGCTCCTTTGAGGTTGGTGATACCATCCAGATTACTCTCATCCGTGGCCATGTAATTGAAGGCGAGGTTCTGTCAATTGATCTGCTTTCGGTCAAATTGCTCACCCTCGATAATGTTTATGTGCGTTTGCCGAATGAACAGCTGATTCGGGCACCGGTTATGAATCTGTCAAAATTTCCCATACGGCGTATCCCCATTACCCTCGCGATTAATTTCCATGAAGATATTATTAAAGTACGGGAAGTTCTGCTGGAAGTTGCCAATAAGTATCCTCTGGTTTTGGACGAACCTAAACCGGCAGTGACAGTAACGGCATTTCGAGAATCATCAATTGAACTATTGTTCGCCGTATGGTGTAGCCGGGAAAATTATCTGCAGGTCCGTGATGAAATGCAGGAATTGATCCGTAATGGCTTTGTCGATAATCAGATTGAAATTCCTGTTCCCAAAATGGGCTTTGTTGACCGCCCCCCTCTCACTGCTGCATTGGCTAATGAAGATATTGATACATATGCCAATGCCAGAGAAATAAAGCGTGAGCCTAAACTTTAGGCTCATCATCTGTCGACTGTTGTATGGCAGGTGGCAGAGGTGCCAGGTAAGCAATAATCAGCATCACGATTCCGGCCCCAATAAACGAGAACACCCGGGTAATAGTGCCACTTTGCGATAGATCCAGAAAGACCAGTTTTGCCACTACAATAGCCAGTAAGGCTGCACCGATAAACCAGATCTGTCGCAACAAGCGGCGACTGGCCAGCGTCATCAGGATAAAAGCAAGGATAACCCACAACAGGGTTAAACTGAGCTGAACTGTCCCATTACTCCAAATTGCTGTTCCCCAAAGTGGCGTACCAAGGTAATGATGTAAGCCACGTACCATGATACTGCTCATAACCAGCAAGCTCACCAGAATCGAACCAATCTTGAATGTCCATTCCAGATTTTTATCATGGAATCGATATTGATAAATCGCCCAGAGTAAACCAGCCATTACTCCAATCGAAAGCAGATCGGCAGGATTAAGAATTACTGTCCAGTAGGCATACTCAGCAACCTGAACATCAATGCTCAGGCCAGTCAGCCACAACAGACTTAAACACCACACTGTAATAGAATGCATCAGAAAAGATATTTTTGAGTAAATTGCCCAAGCGCCATACAATGCAGGAATTAAGCCCAGTGCCAGAAGTGGCGTTGTTGGCAAAATAGCCAAACCAGTAACAGCCAACAATAACCAGCTAACCGCAGCCCAAAATTCTTTTACTGATTGACTGTTATGTTCAGGTTTTGCCCATAATGTTATAAAAGCAGTAACGGCCGAAGCAAACAGGAACGAATATTGAGACCCCGATGTACTCCATGCCAGATTAGTCCACAAATTTTCCTGCCAGATCGCAGCACCTAAAAATAATAAAAATAGCGTATTGATAAATAACTGTACCAGCAACCAATTTACTTGGGTTTTCCAGTGCATAAATGCTGTAAATGCTGTAGATAAAAGAGCTGCCATAGCCAGATATTGGCTTAAACCCTGCCCTTGCAGGCCAAGACTGTGTACAGCGGCGGCGGCTCCCGCATAAAGACCTAAAGCCAGTAAAATACAGCTTAATACACTGCTACTAAAATACTTTTCTTCAGAGGACTCATGCTGTAACAGGTAATATACTGATATCAGCTGGGCAAACGCATAAATTGCTGTACTTAAAACCGGAAACTGGCTTTGGCTCCAGATTTGATAAAACAGGGTCACTGAACTTAGCAAAAGTAATGCTACCCCAATATAACGGCTAAATCGGTAGCGTTCAGTTACGCCCCAGACAATTAGAGCGGCGCCTTGTACGACCCAGCCAATGGTGCTCCAGTGTGCCCCTTGGGCCAGCGGAAAAATTAGTGCAATAAAAGCAACCGATAAAATAAAAAAACTTTTAGCGAGTAAAGATAACTCCTGCTGTCGCTGACGAATCCAGAGTGTCAATCCGGCATAGATGAGCGCCAGCAAGGCAGCACCTAGAGTCAAAGCCAATGTATTATCGCGCATCAACCAGGCATGCAGGGAAAAACCCAGCACGGGTACACTAAAGATCAGGCTCACATCAAGCAATGGCTGTAAACGGCCCTGTTCTTGCTCAGGATGACTAAGCAATTGTCTTAAACTTAATGCGTGTTTACGTGCAATTAACTGGCTGTAGCGAATGCTTAGCCAGATAAAGAGCAGAATATGCAGCCAGATGATGAGATCAAGGATGAGATACTGTTTTGCTTCGCTATATATGACGATGACACTGCCACCTAACAGCATGGTGACAAAGAATGCAATGTGATTAAGAATTTTCCAGGACTGAACAAAATTAACTACAGCCACTGCCAGATTAATTAATAAATAATAGCCCAGTAAAAACACTGTATCCGGATGATACTGTGGAATGACCAGGGGCGCCGCATAGGCCATTCCTAAAGCTAGTATAGCCAGATAAACAGCATGCTGTTTGAGGCTCAAATAACTGGTCACTATCAACAGTGCTGCAAAGAGCATACTGGCTATAGACAGGCTGGCAATAACTCCATAATGATGGGCAAATACCAGTGTCAGGAAAATAACAGCGAGTCCTACCCCCTGTAATGCAACAGCAAATAAAAGATTTCTCTTTTGCAGGGTATAGCCAAAAAATGTAATAGCACCACCAATACAAGCAATAAACCCTAAGCGAAAACCCAAGCTGAGTTGCCAGTGTTCACTGGCAAAGCGGAGTAATAATATGACTCCGATCATCAGCACTGCCACAGCGACTCGCAAGATTGGATTGCCATGTACCATCCAGTTAATGGCAGGCTGCCACCAGCTTGCAGCAGCCGGGTCTGGTGCTACTGCTGGCACTCTATCTGGTTCGGTAACAGAAGATCCGGTATGAGCTGGCCCTGAAGGGAAAATCTGTTCGGAAAGTATTTCTGCTTCTTGCCTGCTTTGCAGTTGCCGGGCGGGTAACGGAAGTAAAGAAGGTTCAGCCAGTGAATGATGCTGCTCCAGATTAGCCAAACGTTGTTGCAACCGGTTAAGCAAATGAATCAGACAAATGATAAAAATTATAATTGCAAGCCAGAGCATACTGCGCCAGTCACTTAAATAAATCACTGCCCCAAACAGCACACTTGCATACATTCCTGCTTTTTGCCAAACCAGATCGGCTGCTGGCTGTATAAATTTCGCCCGCTGTTCTAGCTGCTGCAAACGCTGTTGCATATTTGAAACCAGCTGGATGAGTAATATGCTGAAAAATAAACTGGCGCCGACCATGCCAAGCTCAAAATTAACAACTGCAGAGCCAGAAAAAATAACGACAAGTATGATCAGAAGAAAAATGAAATATCCCTGCTTATCTTTGTTATACATGGGCAAATTGAGTATTCCTGTCCAATTTTGGCTATCTTAACCGATCTCTTATCAGATAAAAGAATTTGCATACAAACTGCTGCAAAATTCATATTCTGCATTGCAGAGAAAATTCACGTAGAATAAAGCCATTCGTTTGTAAGGAAGTATTCAATGCCACCATTTGTCTTGGTTGACGGGTCCTATTTTTTATTCCGGGCATTTCATGCGCTGCCTCAATTAACCACTTCAACCGGGTTACATACCAATGCAATCCGTGGCGCGATTTCTGCAATACAAAAACTGATGCGCCGCATCCAGCCCACCCATATGGCTGTAATTTTTGATACACCCGAGCCTACTTTCCGCCATGAGCTGTCGCCACTTTATAAAGGTGACCGCCCAAGCATGCCAAGTGAACTCTCCCAGCAGATTCCTTATCTGCATGCCCTGATCCGGGCTTTAGGTATTCCCCTTTATTCCCTGCCGGGTGCCGAAGCTGATGACATTATTGGAACACTGGCAAAACGCGCTGAAGCTGCCGGCCATCAGGTCCTGATCTCTACTGGTGACAAGGATATGGCACAGCTGGTCACAGATAAAGTGACACTGGAAGACAGTTTTAAAGACAAACCGATGGATATTCAGGGAGTCTTTGAGAAGTTTGGAGTATGGCCTCACCAGATTATTGACTACCTGACCCTGATGGGTGATGCCTCAGATGGTATTATGGGTGTACCAGGTGTAGGGGCAAAAACTGCTGCTAAACTACTCAATGAATACGGTTCACTCGGAGGCATCCTAGAAAATGTAGAACATATTAAGGGTAGAGTCGGCCAGAGTATTAAGGACAATCTCGAAGGTATAACCATTGACCATCAGCTGGCTACCATTGTATGTGATCTTGACTTGAATATAAGCTGGGAGGATCTAAAACTGGCAGATCCACATGTAGAAACCTTGCGCAATCTGTATACCGAACTTGAGTTCCGTAATCAGCTACAATCCCTAGATCACCCCCATAATCCAAATAACACTACTTATAAACAGGCTTCAGCTCAAGCTACGGCTTTACCTGCAAATAAAGACATACCAGATGAACATGCTACTTTGAGCAGTGAAGAAGACCGGCTGGGCGAAGCAACTTATCATACCGTGCTGACCCAAGCAGACTGGGAACTGCTATTTCAGCGTATGTCTAGCGAAACCCGTTTTGCTATTGATACTGAAACAACAAGTCTGGACTACCGTGTAGCAGAAATGGTCGGCTTCTCTGTCGCCTTTGATGCAAAAGATGCATATTACGTTCCTCTGGCACATGACTATGCAGGTGCACCTGAGCAGCTGAACCGTGAACAGGTTCTGGCTCAAATCAAGCCTATTCTGGAAAATGATCAGGTTGAAAAAATTGGCCATCACCTTAAATATGATGCCCATATTTTTGCCAATCATGGAATTGAACTCAAGGGCTGGTTTTTTGACACCATGCTGGCCTCTTACGTGCTGAACTCGGTGGCTACCCGTCATGGTATGGATGATGTCGCGCGCCTATATTTAAGTCACCTGACCACTACCTTTGAGCAGGTTGCGGGGAAAGGTGCCAAGCAGAAGAGTTTTAACCAGATTGAGCTGGAAGTGGCTTCACCTTATGCAGCCGAAGATGCTCACGTTACTTATCGCCTCTATGAAGTACTGGCTGAAAAATTAAAAGCTCATCCGGAACTTTGCAATATTTTATATAATATTGAAATGCCGGTTGCCCGTATTCTGACGGGTATGGAAGAAGATGGTATACGTCTAGACCACGGCTTTCTGGACCAGCTCAGCGTAGAGTTTGCCAAAACCATGCAAGAGCTAGAACAGCAAGCAATGGAAATGGCTGGTGAAACGTTCAATATTGCTTCTCCGAAACAGGTAGGTGAAGTGCTTTTTGAAAAGCTCGGCATTAAAGGTGGTAAAAAGACTGCCACAGGCCAGTTCAGTACCAGCGAAAGTATTCTGGAAAAAATTGAACATCCGATTGCTGCTGTAATTCTGGAACACCGCAGTCTTGCTAAATTGAAGAGCACCTATACAGATGCTCTGGTCAAGCAGTCCAATAACTCTACCCATCGGGTACATACCAGCTACCATCAGGCACTTACTGCAACCGGGCGACTTTCGTCATCTGATCCGAACTTACAGAATATTCCAATTCGCGGAGAAATTGGCCGACAGATTCGTAAAGCCTTTATTGCTCCGGCTGGTCGTGTCTTGCTGGCTGCTGACTATTCGCAAATCGAATTGCGTCTAATGGCCCATTTCTCGCAAGATGATGCCCTGCTAGATGCTTTCCGCCACGGTCAGGATGTTCATCGCCGTACAGCAGCTGAAGTTTTGGGTATCGCCCTTGAAGACGTCACCAATGACCAGCGCCGCCAAGCTAAAGCTGTAAACTTTGGATTACTGTATGGCATGTCTGAGTTCGGTCTGATTCGTCAGCTTGGTTTTACCCGTCAGGAATCGCAGGATTATATCAAACAGTATTTTCACCGTTACCCGGGAATTTATGAGTATATGCAACGTACCCGTCAACTGGCTTTGGAACAGGGCTTTGTAGACACGCTATTTGGTCGCCGTTTATACACACCAGATATTGATGCCCGTAACATGATGGTACGTAAAGCAGCTGAACGTGCTGCAATTAACGCACCGTTACAGGGAAGCGCAGCAGATATTATTAAACTGGCCATGATTGCGGTAGATAAAATCTTGCCGAAAGATCAGGCACGTTTATTACTTCAGGTTCATGATGAACTGGTATTCGAGGTTGATGAAAATATTGCAGATGAGTTGGCCCCTCAACTGGCTGAGGTTATGGAGTCGGTAGTCGAAATCTCTGTACCTTTACTGGTAGAAGTAGGTAAAGGCTGTAACTGGGAAGAAGCACACTAAGCTACCACTTGCTTTACTTAATCACCAGAAAATAAAAAAGGACCTAACGGTCCTTTTTTATTTTAGCGCTTTATAAACCCACTAACAAAATCCGGGCAACTTCATTCATCAAAATCTCGGCAATATAGAGCGCCAGGAATGCCAGAATTGGAGACAGGTCAATCATCCCCATATTAGGCATCAAGCGGCGAAACGGTGCCAATAAAGGTTCAGCCAGATCTTGAATGACTTCAATATAAGGCCCACGCGACTGGGTAAACATCACCACCCAGCTTAAGATGATCGTTGCAAAAATCAGATAGCGACAGAAACGTAATAAATCCTGAATCATGGTCACAAAAGTCAAGATCACCAGATGTACAGGGCTGTTTGGCATAACACCAGACAGATACATCAGGCCGAAAATCTTGAGCAGATATAACACCACGATCAGAACCAGAGCTGCCAGATTTACACGGCCTTTACCGAGTGTTGGCAGGATACGGCCGAACACATCAACAATCTTGGTTGCCTTGACCGTAGACATTACTACCGGGTTGTAAGGATTCACCGCAGCCAACTGGACCAAGAAACGGAAGAAGACGAGCAAAATCGCTACGTTAATGATAATGCCAAAAATTAGCGCAGAATTTGCACCCATACTTTAACTTTCCTAATCAAATCAAATTATTTAGTGCTTTCACTCAGCTCTTGTGCGAGTTCCTGGCTGCGTTTTTTCGCTGCAGCAAGTGCAGCCTGAATATTTTGGGAAATCTGTGCACGATCAAACATTTCCAGTGCAGCCTGTGTCGTGCCATTCGGTGAGGTTACATTTTTACGTAACTCAGACGGTGAGCTGGAGCTGGTAATTGCCATTTGTGCAGCACCTAAAGCTGTTTGTAAAGTCAGTGCGGTGGCTACTTTCTCATCCAGACCAAGATTTTTACCCGCCTGTATCATACTTTCCATCATATAGAAAAAATATGCCGGGCCAGACCCAGAGACCGCAGTAACAGCATCAATCTGTTCTTCGGTATTAACCCACAAGGTCAAACCGGTCGATGCCAGAATCTGACTAGCCAGATCACGGTCCGCCTGCTGCACAGCAGGGCTGGCATACAATCCGTGTGCGCCAGTCTGTACCAGTGCCGGTGTATTCGGCATTACCCGTACCACCTGATCACTCTCGACCAGCTCAGCGATAGTTGCAATCTGAGCACCTGCTACAATTGAAATAAGCAGTTTTCCAGCAAATAGACCTTTTAAAGGTTGCAATACCTTAGCCAATACCTGTGGTTTAACAGCCAGAACGACCACATCGGCATCATGAATAGCTGCAATATTGTCTTCAGTCACATGAATATCTTTTTCCTGAAGCAATGAACGAATCTGTTCAACCGGATCAGCTACTGTAATACGGGTAGCAGGCAACCCACGTGCTAACAGGCCACCAATTAAGGCTTGTGCCATATTGCCACCACCAATAAAACAGATATTGCAATTTAAAGCTGTGCTCATGTTTAATGCTCATCATTTACATTTGTTGTTGCTGAGTGATTAATACCGGTTGCCAGCCACCTCGCTCACAATATGGAGATTGCGCCAACCAAAACCCTTTGGGCGTAAAAACCCCAAGCATAACATTATCTCGGCTTAATATTTGAATCTGATGACGCTGCCAAGGAAAAATTTGCGCTTCCTGAATAGCCTTTTTGAGCGGCCATGCACCTACCCGGCCATAAAGATGAATTCTTTCCCCACCTTGCCGCGATGTTAATACAAGATTCTGCTTCAATAAATCTGCTGATAAACCGACTGCTTGCGGTTGAATCTGATAATGGCCAGAAGCAGTTTGGTAAACATGAGAAAGTTCGGGAAAAAGACTTTTTTCAAAAATGAGCTGACTGTTTTTCTCAGCCAGATATTCATCTGTCTGTAACCGGTGAAGCTGCCCATGATAACGAACATAATAATACTTGTTCCAGTGTAGCGCCGCCTGTGCATCGGCTTTGGCAGCAATAACTTCATGCTGAATCCGCTCAACCATTTCAAAAGCTGGCCGATATATACCTTCACCTTTCATCCATGCTGAAAGCAGTTGTCGCTGTCGGGGTTTTGAAAGTAGTTTTAATCTTGCGAGATCAAGCTGCTGTGCATTGCCACAATTTTTTAAATCCTCTTGTAATACTTCCTGCAGAATCTCATCGGCATCCTGCATTAATGAAGCTGTGCGGGAGACTGCCTGCTGCATTTTAGAAAAGCGGGAAGCTAAGAGCGGCCAGAGCATTGTTCGGCACCAGGCACGGTCGTAATGAGTATTATTATTTGAAGGATCATCAATAAAACTGATGTTTAATTGTTCAGTCCATTGGCAAATCTGCTCACGGGAGAGGGACAGCATCGGACGCCAGATTGGCATTTCATGACGCTGATTTAGCTGTTTCATAGCAGAGAGTCCAGAAATACCCGTGCCAGAAAACAATCTTAACAATACGGTTTCAGCCTGATCCTGCTGATGATGGGCAAGAACAAGTACTTCGCCAGATTTAATATGCTGATGATAAGCCTGATAGCGCGCTTCACGGGCCTGACGTTCAAGATTACCTGCATTTACATGTACAGGCTGCACAATGCATGGAACATCAAGCTTCATACATTCAGCTTGCACATGAACACCCCAGTCCCTACTCTGAGCCTGTAACTGGTGATCAACATAGATAGCCCTGATCCGTCCGGGGCAAACTGCCGCCATAAAATATAATAGGAGCATGGAATCCATGCCCCCACTACATCCAATCAGGAAAGAAGTTTCTGGTGGAAATTGCTCAAGCTGTTTTAAGCAACCAGACCTGAATTCTCGCTGCCAAACTTCATTAAACGTTGGTAACGTGCCTCGCATCGTTCGCTAGCATCCATTCCTTTCAATTCATCAAGTGCCTGTTTAAGCACTTCTTGAAGACGGTCCATAACCAGTTCGGGATGTAAATGTGCTCCCTCACCTTCATCGACGACATATTCTACAATACCCAGTGCCTGAAGTTTATCTGCTGTTAATGATAACGCTTCACTGGCCTGTTCTGCCTTTTCAGCAGTTTTCCATAAAATAGAGGCACATCCTTCTGGCGAGATTACCGAATAAATACTGTGTGACAGCATAATCACGCGGTCTGCAACCCCGATCCCCAGCGCACCGCCAGAACCACCTTCACCCAGTACCGTTGCAATAACCGGAACTTTCAGGCTTGAAAGCTGGGCAAGACTACTGGCAATAGCTTCAGCCTGTCCCCGCTCTTCAGCCCCTACACCCGGGTATGCGCCCATAGTGTCAATAAACGTAAATACTGGCAGATTGAATCGCTCTGCCATATCGAGTAGACGTTGTGACTTGCGATAGCCTTCAGGATTGCACATCCCGAAATTATGTTGCAATTTTTCACGAGTGCTACGACCGCGGTGCTGTCCTACCACCATCACCGGCTGACCATCGAAACGAGCCAATCCGCCGATCATCGCGCCATCATCGCCAAAAACGCGATCACCATGCAACGCATCGAACTCTGTAAAAATTTCGCCCACATAATCCAGAAATTGCGGACGTTCCGGGTGACGTGCAATTTGAACTGTTTTCCATGCTTTAGATTGAGCAGCTTTGTTCTTCATAGGCCGAGTATTATTCCTGAATTAACAAAATTGAGTCAATTGATAAATTTTTCCGACTGAATATTCAACTCAATATCCCAATGCTTGAACTGCACTTGCTCATCCTGCAAATCTGCAATCAGCAGAGGCCATTGTTTGGCATCACCCGAAACACTGAGTTGCCATTGTTGATCATTTACTACAGACAGTTCAATGGCAGGAAGCACCTGATCACTGCGACTATGATTGATTAAAATTGCTAAACGTAATAACAGGCAAAGATAGGCCAGTTTTTCGCCTCCTGCCCGCGTTACTTCAATTTTTGCTTCATGACGCAGCTTGCGGCGATGAAAGCCCACCAGCCGAGATAGATGATTTTGATCAATCTGGGAGAATCCCGGAATATCAGAATGTTGAAGTAAATAGGCACCATGACGATGATATCCACCATGACTGATTGCAAGACCAATTTCATGCACATAGGCGGCACGACGTAGCAGATCACGGTCATCACAAGTCAGATTTAATGATTCTGCCACGCCATCAAATAGTTGCTGGGCTGTTTTTACTACACGCTCTGCCTGTTTCGGATCAGCGTTATAGCGTCCCATCAATGCCTGTACACTACGGTCCCGAATATCTTCATGCTTAAAACGTCCCAACAGGTCATACATCACCCCTTCACGAAGTGCACCATCTGAATACACCAGTTTATCTAGCTCCAGGACTTCAAAAACAGCATACAAGATGGCAATCCCGGCAGGTAAAACAGCACGCCGGTCATCTTTTAAACCTTCGAAATCAATTTCAGAAGCATGCTTAAACTTAAGCAGTTTATCTTTTAATTTATATAGACCTTCACGGGTAACTTTTTCCTGCTCGTCACTCAACCCCATATTAACCATAATCTGACGGCAGGCCTTAATGGTTCCACTTGAGCCTACGACAGTATCCCATCCTTCAGTTTTATAGGTGTTAGCTATTGCAGAGAGCTCTTTACGTGCAGCAACCACGGCTTTATCAAAAGCTTTTACGGAAATAGAGCCGTCAGCAAAATAAGCTTTGGTATAGGCCACACAACCCATCTGTAAGGATTCAGTATGCAAGGGTTCAAACTCTTCACCAATAATCAGCTCAGTTGAACCGCCACCAATATCGACGACTAGCCGGCGGCCACCATTAGCAATAGTATGTGAAACTCCCAGATAAATCAGACGGGCTTCTTCACGCCCTGCAATGATTTCAATCGGCTTTGGCAAGATTTCGGCAGCTTTTTGAATAAATTCATGCCCGTTTTTCGCTTGACGTAAGGCATTGGTTGCTACAATTCGCATGCGGGTAGGTTGTACTGAACCCAAACGCGCCACAAAACGGGCAAGGCAGGCTAAACCCCGCTGTTGTGCAGCTTCAGTCAAGTTTTTATTTTCATCAAGGCCGGCTGCCAGTTGAACTTTTTCTGACATTGAGGCAACTTTTTTGACTTCCCCATGATCAACTCTGGCAATTGCAAGATGAAAACTGTTTGACCCCATGTCTATGGCAGCAAGCAATTCTTCATCGATCAAAAAATCAGACATTCTTTACACATACCTTCACCGAATTGTCGCTTAGAGTAATTCACATGCTATGAATTTAAAAGACGTTTACTCAACATTTACTCGAGTTTATATTTTTTGTTTTACTTAATGATTGTGTATCACGATTGTCAGTATCGCGAGCTTCCATTAGACAAAACAACAGATAAGAGGAAAAATAACTTTAACTCTTTCATTGAACCTGATGGCTGTGTAATATTCGCAAAATTACAATGCTATCTTTAAAATACTTTTGGAGTCATACCCATGTCTGCTAATATTGTTAATACAACTGATGAAAACTTCCAGGCAGATGTTCTGGACGCTGAAACTCCAGTGCTGGTAGATTTCTGGGCAGGATGGTGTGCCCCATGTAAGGCAATTGCTCCTGTACTTGAAGATTTATCACGTGAATACGAAGGCAAGGTCAAAATCGTTAAAGTTGACGTGACTTCATGCGAAGATACGGCTGTAAAATACAATATCCGTAATATTCCAGCACTGTTGATGTTTAAGAATGGCGAAGTTGTAGGTCAGCAGGTAGGTGCTGCTCCACGCTCGAAACTGGCTGCATTTATTGACGAAAATATCTAATCTGGTTTTAAACATCCGTTATAAAAATACGCTGTTATAAAATAGCGTATTTTTTTCATGCTTAAATTGACAAACCTCCTGTTCTGACTTATATTTCATGCTCAAGAAACGTTGGAGCAATTCTCGCTCTCCACTTTCTTAAAAGATACAAAACATAAGATCGCCGCTCGGCAACAGAAAGTGTTTTATACATTTCTCTTCGATACAACTAATCAGTCATCTGAGTTTGTTATTGTGCAATTACGACGGACTTACTCATATTGCATGCGGCCGACTTTTGCTTCTTCTTAACTTCCACTTCATATGTCCCTTTTTAGACCTATCTGACCATCTATGAACTTAACCGAACTCAAGAAAAAACCGATTGGCGAACTTATTAAAATTGCTGAGTTTATGGGCCTTGAAGGAATGGCTCGTAACCGCAAGCAAGATATTATTTTTGCCATCTTGAAACGTCATGCTATGAATGGCGAAGAAATTTTTGGTGATGGTGTACTTGAAATTCTCTCTGACGGTTTTGGCTTCTTACGTTCAGCTGCGGGTTCGTATCTCGCAGGCCCAGACGATATCTATGTCAGTCCATCCCAAATTCGCCGTTTTAATTTACGTACGGGTGATACCATTACAGGTACTATTCGCCCGCCAAAGGAGGGTGAACGTTATTTTGCCCTGCTTAAAGTTAACCAGATTAACTATGACACACCTGAAAACTCACGTAACAAGATTCTCTTTGAAAACCTGACCCCACTCTTTCCAACCGAACAGCTGGTAATGGAACTTGGTAATGGTACAACGGAAGACTTGACAGCACGTGTGGTTGACCTGGTTGCTCCGATTGGTAAAGGTCAGCGTTCAATTATTGTAGCGCCACCAAAAGCCGGTAAGACCATGTTGCTGCAGAATATTGCTCAGTCAATTGTTCGTAACAACCCGGAAGTTTTTCTGATCGTGCTGCTCATCGATGAACGTCCAGAAGAAGTAACTGAAATGGAGCGGACGGTTCGTGGTGAAGTAGTAGCATCTACCTTTGATGAATCACCTGCTCGCCATGTTCAGGTAGCTGAAATGGTTATTGAAAAAGCTAAACGTCTGGTTGAACATAAAAAAGATGTGGTAATCCTGCTTGACTCGATTACCCGTCTGGCCCGTGCTTATAACACGGTAATTCCATCATCAGGCAAAGTACTGACTGGTGGTTTAGATGCACATGCTTTAGAACGTCCTAAACGTTTCTTCGGTGCTGCACGTAATATCGAAGAAGGCGGCTCTTTGACGATCATCTCAACTGCCCTGATTGAAACTGGCAGCAAAATGGATGACGTCATCTATGAGGAATTTAAAGGTACAGGTAACCAAGAAATTACCCTAGACCGCCGTATTGCAGAAAAGCGTGTTTTCCCTGCCATGAATATCAAGAAATCAGGAACGCGTCGTGAAGAGCGCCTGATGAGTGAAGAAAATCTGCGCAAAGTCTGGATTCTGCGCAAACTTCTTCATCCTATGGATGAACTGGCAGCTATGGAATTCCTGCTTGACCGTATGAAAGAAACCAAGACCAATGATGATTTCTTTGATCAGATGAAACGCAAGCAATAAGCAAGAACTGTAAAGTAAGTACTCATAATATAAAGGCCATCTATAACGATGGTCTTTATATTTTAGTTGACAAGTTTTACATATTGATACAAACGACTTAACTTCATGTTTAATTTGATTACAAGCTTTTGATTAATAAAGCCTTCATTTAAAAAAACCTATAACTTTTAAGCATTTATTTAGTACTTGTCCAATGTATTCTTCATTTTCCATTGTTATTTTCTGTTAAAAATCAGACGTTTTTTTGCATTTTTTGATCTTTTTTTAAGGTTAGGCAGTAGTAATTAAAAAATGGCAGTGATAGCATATTTACAGCCCAGTTAGTCTGCTCCATGCGTTGTTACCTATCTAACGTTAGGAATAATAAAAGCACAAAACAGGCTGGCTCAGGTTTTTTTTAATCTCAACTTTTTTATGAGAGTGATGCCATGTTATTCAAGAAAATCGCTATTGCTGCTGCAGTTGCTACTACCCTAGCTTTCGTTGGTTGTGCTAAAAAAACTGAAGATGCTGCTGCTGATGCAAACGCTGCTGCTACTGAAGCTACTGCTGCTGCAAACGAAGCAGAAACTGCTGCTGACGCTGCTGCTGTAGAAGCTGCTCCTGCTGCTGAACAAGCTGCTACTGATGCTGCTCAAGCTGCTGACCAAGCTGCTGACGCTGCTACTGATGCTGCTGGCGCTGCTACTGATGCTGCTGACGCTGCAACTAAAGCTCCAGCTGCTGATGCTAATGCAACTAATGCTACAGCTACTGACGCTCCAGCTACTGAAAAAGCTGCTCAATAATCTATACGATTATTTGTCAAAAAAGAGAGCCTTTGGCTCTCTTTTTTATTGTCTAAATCTTTAAAAAATTATAAGTTATCTTTCTATCTAACATTTTTATTATCTTTCAGGCTTTCCTCTCTTCTTCTATAGTTTTTAAAAATTTCTGCTCCAGTGTCTTACAATCCAGAGCCGACCTAAAAATAATTAAAAAAAAGCAGGTCAATCGACCTGCTCATTCCCCACACGTTGTCTAAATTTCTGTCCTGCTCGGAAAGTCACTACACGACGTGCTGAAATTGGAATTTCTTCACCTGTTTTTGGGTTACGACCTGGGCGCTGGCGCTTATCGCGTAACTCAAAGTTACCAAAACCGGAGAGTTTTACCTGTTCACCGGCAATCAAAGCTTGACTAATCTCATCAAAAAATAACTCAACCATTTGTTTCGCTTCACGGCGGTTCAGGCTCGTAAGCTCACTAAGATGATCGGCCATTTCTGCTTTAGTTAATGCTGTCATGAGGCCCTCAATGTCGCTTGATAAGTGTTTTCCAACACTTCAATAATTTTATCCATACCTGATTTAATTTCAGCATCTTCAAGCGTACGTGTTGGGTGTTGCCACAACAGCGCAAATGCTAGTGAGCGTTTGCCCTCTTCAACACCTTGACCCGTATACACATCAAACAGCCAAGCTGAGTGAAGCAGCTCACTGCCTGTTTGTTCGATTAACTGCTGAATTTCACTAACATTTATCTTATCACTAATTAAAAGCGCAATATCACGTCGAACCGATGGAAAACGTGATAATTCTGTAAAATTAGATACATAAGATTGCAAAACAGCCTTTTGATCCAGTTCGGCAACCCAAGTGATACCTAAATCAAGCTCATCTTCTAGTGAAGGATGCAAACGTCCCAGATAACCCACGGTTTTTCCATCCACCAGAATTTCGGCTGACTGACCAGGATGTAACCATGATCGTTCTGAAGGAACATACTCGACCTTAATCCGGCCTGCTGCCAAAATTGCTTCTACATCACCCTTTAAATCAAAGAAATCCATCACTTGAGTTTTAGCATGCCAAGATTCAGGTACACGGGATCCAACTGCAATAAGTGCCAGAGTTGGAATTTGCTGAAGACCAGAGATATCAGTTGCATTCTGATAGTCAAAGCGCAAACCCAGTTCAAACAGGCGCACACGGTTTTGCTGACGGTTCAGGTTATATTGTACACATGGAATCAGGCTCGATAATAAAGTACTTCGCATGGCAGCGAGATCACTTGAGATCGGATTTGCCAACATTAATGGATGTACCTGTGGATTAAGCTGCTTTTCAAGTTTAGCATCAGCAAAACTGAAGCTGATGGCTTCCTGGTATCCCAAGGTTGCGATAGTCTGACGTAATTGACCAAGCTCAAGCTGATCCTGATATTTTGCCAGTTTGACATCAATGACCGGTAGACTGATCTGGATGTTGTCATAACCATCTATTCGAGCGACTTCTTCGATCAGGTCTTGATATATGGCCAAGTCATAACGATGTGAAGGTGGCACAACTATCCAGTGTCCTTCAGCTCGTATTTCAACCCGGCAGCCTAAACGCGTTAAAGCGTCTGTAATAAACTCTCCATCAAGCTGATAACCTAGTAATTGGTCAACCTGTGTCTGTTTCAGCTCAATGGCATCACGTGTTGGTAAAAGCTCAGACTGTTCCACCACTGTAATTGGACCGAAGTCACCACCTGCCAGTTCCTGAATCAATTGAGATGCGCGGTTCATGGCCAGTATTGGCAACTCAAAATCCACGCCACGTTCATAGCGCTGTGAAGCATCCGTATGCAGTCCGAAACGGCGGGCACGTCCAGCAATAGCAAGTGGTGCAAAGAATGCAGACTCAAGGAAGATTTCCGTAGTTTCATCAGAAACTGCAGAAGACAGGCCTCCCATAATTCCGGCAATTGCTAATGCTTTTTCATCATCAGCTATGACCATTATATCCTCAGAAAGTGTAACTTCCTGCTCATTGAGCAAGACCAGTTTTTCTTGCGGGTTTGCCTGACGGACATGTACCGCACCTTGTACATTGCCAGCGTCAAAAGCATGTAATGGTTGGCCTAGCTCCATTAATACATAGTTGGTAATATCGACCAGAATACTATGCTGACGAATTCCGGAACGGGCCAGAGCCTGCTCCATCCAGAGTGGAGTAGCTGCTTTGGTATTTACATGTTTAATAACCCGGCCCAGGTAACGTGGACAGCCAGCAGTGTCCACAATCACTTTCTTTTCATCGGCAATAGTGGCTGCAACGTCTGCAACTTCAGGTGCAGTAACTGCCAACTGGTTAATTACTCCAATTTCACGGGCAATACCGCGAATGCTGAAGCAGTCACCACGGTTAGGTGTAATACTGATATCAATGACATGATCGTCAAGATTAAGATATTCACGGACGTTCATACCAATCGGTGCATCATCTGGCAGCTCAAGCAGTCCATCAAGTTTATCTTCAAGATCAATTTCAGAGGCACCACAGAGCATTCCCTGAGATTCAACACCACGAAGTTTGCCTTTTTTAATTTTGAAATCACCAGGCAAAACTGCCCCAATTGTTGCGACTGCTGCTTTCATACCTGCACGCACATTAGGTGCACCGCATACAATCTGTAAAGGTTCATCCGAACCAATATTAACAGTCGTTACACGCAGACGGTCTGCATCAGGATGCTGCTCTACACTTAGAACTTCACCCACGACAACTCCGGTAAAAGGTTTTGCTGCCGGTGACATATCATCGACTTCAAGACCGAGCATTGTCAGTTGATTTGACAGCGTTTCACTATCGATGGCCGGATTTACCCAGCTACGTAACCAATTTTCGCTAATTTTCATATCGATTAAACCTTACAAATTTTCAAATCTTGTCTTAAGCAAATTGGCGCAAGAAACGCACATCATTCTGGTAGAACATCCGCAGGTCATTGATGCCATAACGCAGCATAGCGAAGCGCTCTACTCCCAGACCAAATGCGAAGCCTTTATATTTTTCAGGGTCTATACCAGCAGCTTGCAGTACGTTCGGATGTACCATACCGCAGCCCAGCACTTCCAGCCAGCGGCCACGTTCATCCATAATATCCACTTCCGCACTAGGCTCAGTAAACGGGAAATATGAAGGGCGGAAACGGACCTTCAAGTCCTTTTCAAAGAACTCATTAAGCAGGTTAATCAGCAGGCCTTTAAGTTCTGCAAAGCTGGTATTTTCTGCGACATATAATCCTTCAATCTGGTGAAACATTGGTGAATGGGTCTGGTCTGAATCACAACGGTAAACGCGGCCCGGGCATACAATACGAATAGGTGGCTCAGACGTTTCCATAGTGCGAATTTGTACACCCGAAGTATGGGTACGCAATAAATGCTTGGCATCAAAATAGAAAGTATCATGCATGGCACGTGCCGGATGGTGGCCAGGAATATTCAATGCTTCAAAGTTATGATAGTCATCTTCAACTTCTGGTCCGGTTGCAATAGTAAAACCGGCTTTAGTAAAGAACTGACAGATGCGCTCTTGCACCTGAGTCACCGGATGGATACTGCCCATGCGCTGGCCACGGCCCGGCAAAGTAATATCAATGGTCTCACTGGCAAGTTTTTGTTGTAATGCAGCCTGCTGTAATTCTTTCTGACGTTCTGTTAGCGCAGTATTAATCGCTTCACGTACGGCATGAATGGCAGCGCCCTGAATCTTACGTTCTTCAGGGTCCATTTTGCCCAGTGCCTTGGACTGTTCTGCTAGCTGGCTTTTTTTACCCGTAAATTGAACGCGTACTTGGTCGAGTGTAGCAAGGTCTTGAGCCGCTGCAATTGCAGCCAGCGCTTCAGTGGTCAGGGCTTCCAGTGACATATTAACTCTCAAAGCATCAAAGTTGGAAATATAATAAAACTCTGCATTCTAACAGTTTTTATCCGGATTGATGAAGCCATCAGGCAGGAAAATTAGATTGGCAGGATGATTTATAAAAAGTATAAGATAAGGTGAATGACAATGAGATCAACCCTAATGGCACTCGATCAAATCTGGAAACAACAATTAAGTCTCGTTACTTATGGCAATGAATATTTAAGCCATGACCTGCCCTTTAGCCGCTGGCTACATCATTCTATTTTTCAGCAACATATCTTCAGTTTTCGCAACTTGCATACACAGCACTTGCTAGCCCAGCATTTTCAAATCTGGCTGGAGGGTTTAAAGAAACGTGGGGTTTACCGTTTAAGTCTGCATAGTTCAAATTTATTGATTGATGAGAAAAACCCGAATGCAAATGTTGAGCTGTTGCCATTTGCTCATTTTATTGTCAGTCATGAGCATCAAAAAAAGACAGCATGGATTTTCGGAAAGGAACTGGCTGAATGGTATATTGCTGAAAACGATTTTGAAGCACCTGCTGGACAACGTCTGGATATGCGTCATGAAACATTCTGGAGCTATGAGTTACCAGGGCGTTTATCCAAACTGGTTGATATTGACCTGCAAGATGCCAATTGGGATGAAATACACCAGTTCATTGAACAGGAACTTTTCAGAACCCAATTTGCCCAAGGTTATGTAGAGCCTGCAAACCGCCACCTACCATATTACGGTGTCAGTGAGCCAGCATCCCAAGTAGCGTCTGACAGTATATCATTACAATATTTGGCCTTAATTCCAACTGACTATTCTGCCGATATTGCACATGAACTATTACACCGGGTAACTGCACTGTCAGAATTTGTCGAGTATAAGCGTAAACATCCTTTTGATGAGCAGGGTACGACTTTAACGCCTGAAGAACAGATTAACCTGAGACATTTTTCTCAAAAAATTGATGACCTGCTCAGCAAGTTGATCGTTAAAGTTGCCAATCACTATAAATCTGCACAGTTGACTTATGTAGAGCCGGCAGCAACCCCACTAGATAGTCCGGCAGCTACCTTGGCACAACCCGTACGTAAAGAAAAAGTACCAGCAGGTACACATAAAGCCGGCATGGGAAATGTGATTAAATTGCTTCTTTTAACAATCGTAATTTGTGTCGTCGCCTATTATTTTGGATTGTAACTGCTAAATATTTTTCTAACCCAAAGTTGTGTTCATATTGAGTCTATGACCCAGTATGAACGCAATGTCAGAACTCTAATAATAAGCTTGGAGAAACTTGGTACAATTTATGAATTAAATCAGTTTCTATTTTTAGATTTACTCATCATTATTATCAGTCAAAATAAAAATTTAAAGTTTTATACAAGATTTATAAGCGAGTTGCTCCCGCTCATGATAAAAATTAGTGCTGGAAGAATAATTTTGGGCCTTATAGTAATAAATAAAATATTTTAACTATTTTCAACAATTTAAAGGCTTACTTTACTTACGACCAGATGTTTTTAAAGATAATAAAAAAGACTGCAAAAGCAGTCTTTTTTAGATCATCGAAGATGATTAAGCAGCTAACGCACCTTTAGCTTTTTCAGCTAAAGCAGCAAAAGCAACTGCATCATGCATAGCGATGTCAGCAAGTACGCGACGGTCGATGATTACCTGAGCTTTTTTCAGACCAGAAATCATACGGCTGTAAGACAGACCGTTTTGACGCGCACCAGCATTGATACGTGCAATCCATAAAGAACGGAACTGACGTTTCTTCTGACGACGGTCACGGTAAGCGTATTGACCAGCTTTGATTACTGCTTGGAACGCTACGCGGTAAACGCGTGAACGAGCGCCATAGTAACCTTTAGCACGAGCAAGAATTTTTTTGTGACGGCGATGAGCCTGTACACCACGTTTTACACGAGCCATTTATAATCTCCTTAGATGTATGGGCACATACGACGAACTGAAGCAACGTCACTTACGTGAACCATTACACAGCCGCGCAATTGACGGATACGCTTAGCAGATTTTTTGGTCAAAATGTGGCGTTTGAACGCTTGTTTACGCTTGAAACCGTTTGCAGTCGCTTTGAAACGTTTAGCTGCACCACGGCGAGTTTTTAACTTTGCCATAACAACCTCTTTAAGCACCTGTTCGGCTCGTCTGCACCATTGCAATAACGACCTGCAGGTAAGGAAGGCGACATTTTATAGCAACTCTGCCTAAAACAAAAGCAATTAATCGGATTTTCATGATTTTAATCGGGCTTCAATACAGAAGATATATTTCTTGAATAATTTAGAAATGATGGAAATTTCAGCTTTTATTCAGGAGTATAATCACTACAAAAATATGTAGAACCCTCTTATATGTCTAACCAGCATGATGCTTTTGCCGCCTTGCGGTATCGAGACTTCTCGATTATTACACTCAACCAGTTTTGTCTCACTCTTGCCATTCTGATTCAAGAAATTATTGTTGCCTATTCTCTTTATCAAATTACCAAAGATCCTCTCACATTGGGGCTGATTGGACTGGCAGAAGCCATACCATTTATTGCACTTTCCTTATGGGGTGGCTATTTTGCTGACCGTTTTAACAAGCAGACGATTATGAAAGTTTGCCTGTTTTTTGCAGCCCCCTTGCCGCTTATCTTATGGTGGCTCTTTCATGCCTATGCAATAGATTCGATCACAATTAACAGTCTTTCTTGGGGAATCTATGCAGTTATTTTTGGACTAGGCACCATTCGCGGTTTTTACAACCCTTCTGCGACCTCCCTAAAACCTTTTCTGATTCCCAAAGCCATCTATGCCAATGGCGCAACATGGACCACCATTGGCTGGCAAAGTGGTGTGATTTTAGGCCCGATGCTAGGTGGTTTTATGTTAGCCTTTCTTGGCCGCGAAACCAGCCTGATTGCTGTTTCAATATTACTTGCCCTATGTTTTATGCTTATTAATCTGCTTCAAAAACGTAATTTTCCTGTGATGGAAGAGCATCGAGTACTGAATTCACTGGGTGAGGGTTTTCGCTTTATCTGGAAAACCAAAATTGTACTGTGGGCCATTTCTCTGGACCTTGTTTCAGTCCTGTTCGGCGGTGTCATCGCACTGCTGCCCATTTTTGCAGAAGATATTTTGAAGGTCGGACCCGAAGGCCTAGGCTACTTGCGTGCTGCTCCTTCAATTGGCGCCTTGGTTACCATGATAGCTTTAACCAAATTCCCTCCCACTCAGCATGCCTGGCGCAACATGTTACTGGCAGTTGCTGGTTTTGGTATATTTACCCTGCTGTTTGCCTTTTCAGATCATGTGTGGCTTTCACTTTTCGCTCTTGCCATGACTGGAGCTTGTGACAGTATTTCTGTAGTTATCCGACAGACTATTTTACAGATTTTTCCTCCTGAAAATATGCGGGGCCGTGTAGCTGCCGTAAATGGAATGTTTGTTTCATCTTCAAATGAACTGGGCGCATTTGAATCAGGTCTGGCGGCCAAATATATGGGTACAGTTATGGCGACAGTATTTGGCGGCTGCATAACCATGGCTGTAGTCGTAGTAAGTTGGGCCAAAACTAAAGATCTATTTGGTATAGATATAACCCAGAGTTCAGATAATCAATTCAAATAGATATTTGGCTTGGGGCGCCTAGGCCTTTTCAGACTTCTTTTATATTGTCATCTGGATAGAAACAGATAATACTTAGCCGCCAGAGCTGGCCGAACGGGCAATGGCTCACTTTATCTAATAATGAAATGAATAAACTTATGAAATATGCTCTTCCTGTTCTATTTCTAATGGGCCTGCCGCCAAGTATAAGTTATGCTGCGGCACCAGCAACCATGAAGCTTACTCCACAAACCAGTTCTGCATTACCTGCACATTTAACAACACGCATTCAATGGGTCCGTTTTCCTCAGCCAGTTTATAAAGATGAGGATTTAAAGGGCCAAGATCGCCACGCCATCATTCGTATTTATGCAGATGAAACAGGTAAGGTTAATAAAGCTGCAATTCAGGAAAGTACGGGTATTAAAACTCTTGATGACATCCTGCTGAATGCTGTGCAACAAGCTCAAGTCAAAGCCTATATTGAAAATGACACAGCTTTGCCAGTGATTGGCTATCAGGCTTTTAGCCTGAAATTAGACGACAATGCCGATCAGGACTGTCTTTATAATTTTAATTCAGAAAACTGGCGGGCTCAGCAACAGAATAAAAAAGTTCCTTTCCAGTATCTAAATCAGCCTCAACTGGAAATTAATCGCGACCAGTTGAATGGTTATGATCGTAGCATTAAATTTAGTTTTAAAAGCAATAAACAGGGTAATATCAAAAAAGTAAAAATACAGCAGGGTTCAGGAACCTACGCACTTGACCAGGCAGTAATACAGGCGGTTTCACAGGTACAAATTTCTGCTCCGCGTAAATTCTGGATTTATAAAAAGTCACACTTTAAAGACCAGATTCATTTTAAGCTGGAAGAATGCCAGTAAATTTCCAGAAATACAGGGAGTAGCTATTCTACTTCCTGTATTAAAATAAAATATAAGCTAAATAAATAAAAAGATAACGTCCTGTTTTGGCCACGGTCACCATCAACAGAAATCTTAAAAAATTTTCTTTTAACAGCCCCGCAATTAGGGTAATCGGATCACCTATGACTGGTAACCAGCTAAGTAACAGTGACCAATATCCATATTTATAATAAAAGTTCTGTGCTTTTTGTATCTTGGCTTCAGATACCGGAAACCACTTCTTATGCTTATAGTGTTCAATATGAATTCCCAGCCACCAATTTATACATGAACCTAAAATGTTTCCGGCACTGGCAACCATTAATAGCAATAGAGCTGAATAATGTTGTTGCGCCAGCAAACCAAGTAATACTGCCTCAGACTGCAAGGGCAATAGAGTCGCTGCACCAAATGCAGATATAAACAGTAGAAGGTATGCCATTGAAGATCAGTCCCAGATAAGGACTGAAGTATAAACTGTCTCTATGGCTGGGTTATCTACTCTACAATAAATTAAAGCTGAATAGATAAAGCCCGCTGTATGGCAGGACGTGCTGTCAGGCGCTCTACATATTCTTTCACATATGGATAGTCTTCTAACTGAATTCCCTGCCATTCATAGCGTAAAATCCAGGGTAAAATTGCCATATCTGCAATAGAGTATTCCCCAGCTACAAATTTTTGGCCGATGAGCTGTTTGTTTAATACGTTATACAAGCGCTTTGTTTCATTTAGATAGCGCTCTATGGCATATGGAATTTTTTCCGGCGCAAAACGGCTAAAATGGTGATTTTTCCCAAGCATCGGGCCAAGTCCGCCCATTTGCCACATTAACCATTGTTCAACCTCTACCCGTTCCTGCTCATCCTGTGAATAGAAAAGGCCTGTTTTGCGGCCCAGATATTGCAAAATTGCGCCTGATTCAAAAACAGAAATAGGTTCACCACGTGGCCCATCCTGATCAACAATTGCCGGAATTTTATTGTTAGGAGAAATTTTCAGAAAGTCTGGCTGAAACTGGTCATTTTCCATAATATTGATCGGAAAAATCTGATAATCCAGCTCCATTTCTTCAAGGGCAATCGTAATTTTATGGCCATTTGGCGTAGCCCAATAATATAGATCAATCATTTTTTATCCTTTCACTGCTATAGTTATTGTCATGAACAAACGCTTTATATCTGTCTTTATAACACAGTTTTATAAATAACTTCTGTGACTGCACCATTAAAACTTTGAAATTTATGACTGAAATAACCCTATTTAAAGTGCACAAATTCTCATAGCAAGAGATTTGAGAATTTTTTAAAAAATCTCTCTTGATTTTTTTTACTGGCATACCGATATATCTAGTACAGCAATGATCTTCCAGATATTGCTGGTAATTACTGTTGATGCCAAGCGTAACAGTAGTTCTTGTTTATACAACTTTGCTGAACTCATCAGGAGGTTATATCAATGAGTAGCGTAAGCCTTAGTCCACTCTTCCGTCGTAGTATTGGTTTTGACCGTTTAAATGATTTATTCGACTACGCCATGCAAAGTGAGGCACCGAACTATCCACCTTACAATATTGAAAAGCTGGGCGATAATCAGTACCGTATTGTGGTGGCAACTGCCGGTTTTAAACAGCAGGAATTGGCGATTAATCTGGAAAACCGGGTTCTGACTATTACCGGCAAGCCAGACAATGAAACAGGCGATAATAGTGTTGAGTACCTGCATAAAGGGATTGCACGTCGTTCCTTCAAGCTTTCATTACGTCTGGACGAGCATATTGAAGTACAACAAGCTGATTATGAAGATGGCTTATTGATCATCGAATTGCAGCGAATTGTGCCTGAAGAGAAACTGCCACGCCAGATTGCAATTGGCCGTAAAGCTAATGAAAGTGAAGCTGGCAAAGTCTATGAGATTCCTGCTTCTCAAGAATAAAGGGTTAGATTTTTAACTCTTCAATAAAAAAGCACCGCATTCGCGGTGCTTTTTGATATGAGATAATTACTTTTTCTTTTTCGGTCCAAGTAACATACCCATTTGACGGCCTTCCATTTTTGGTGCCTGTTCAACTACACCAATTTCAGCGACATCTGCTTCAATCTTTTGCAATTGAGCCAAACCAAGTTGCTGGTGAGCCATTTCACGGCCACGGAAACGTAAAGTAATCTTTACTTTATTTCCTTCTTCCAAGAACTTGATAATTGCACGCAATTTAACTTGGTAATCACCAACATCAGTAGCTGGACGCAACTTGATCTCTTTGACTTGCACCTGATGCTGTTTTTTCTTTGCATCTTTTTGCTTTTGCTTTAGGTCAAACAAGTGCTTGTTGTAATCCATGATTTTACAAACAGGCGGTTCTGCATTAGCAACGATCTCGACCAGGTCAAGATCTGATTCTTCTGCAGCACGCAACGCTTCAGCAAGTGAAACGATTCCTTTTTGTTCACCATCCGCAGCAACGAGGCGTACTTCTTTCGCACGGATCTCGTCATTAATGGCAGGACGGTTACTCTTAGCACCTTGTTGCTGGTTACGGTCAGGCTGTTTAATCTTTATTACTCCACAATATACCGGCCGCGTTCGGCTACGGCTACTTTCACTAGGTCATTGAAGGCATCAATAGACATAGTACCTAAATTTTTTCCTGAGCGGGTACGCACGTTGACCGTACCTTCCTCTACTTCCCGATCACCTAGAACCAGCAAGTAAGGAATGCGCTCAAGTGTACGTTCACGAATCTTAAAGCCGATTTTCTCATTTCTCAAGTCAGAAATTGCACGAATTCCGTTTTCCTTGAGTTTGGCCACTACCTGCTCGCAGGCCTGTGCCTGAGAATCGGTAATGTTCATGACACATGCTTGAACTGGCGCAAGCCAAGGTGGCATAAAGCCCGCATAATGTTCAATAAGTATACCAATAAAACGTTCAAAACTGCCAAGAATTGCACGATGTAACATAACCGGCTGATCGCGTTCATTATCTTCAGTCACAAATGAAGCATCTAAACGTTCTGGCAAATTAAAGTCACACTGGATTGTACCACATTGCCAGACACGGCCTAAGCAGTCTTTCAGTGAGAATTCAATCTTCGGACCATAGAATGCACCTTCACCTGGCTGTAGTTCCCATTCCAAACCTGCCGCATCCAGTGCATCTGCCAGAGATTTTTCAGCCATGTCCCAAAGTGCATCATCACCTACACGTTTTTCTGGACGTGTAGACAGCTTCATCTGCACATCTTCAAAACCGAAATCTTTATAAACGTCCAGGGTCAATTTGATAAAGTCTGCAACTTCAGGCCCGATCTGCTCTTTGGTACAGAAGATATGTGCGTCATCTTGAGTAAAGCCGCGAACACGCATAATACCATGAAGTGAACCAGACGGCTCGTTACGGTGGCACGAACCAAATTCGGCCAGACGGATCGGCAGGGCACGATAAGATTTCAGGCCCTGATTAAACACCTGAACATGACATGGGCAGTTCATTGGCTTTACGGCATAGTTACGGCTTTCAGAGTGGGTCGTAAACATATTGTCGGCATAGTTAGCCGCATGACCCGATTTTTCCCAGAGTGTAAAGTCTACGATCTGTGGAGTCTTGATTTCTAGATAGCCATTATCCTGCTGTACTTTACGCATGTACTGCTCAAGAACCTGGTAAATAGTCCAGCCATTCGGGTGCCAGAACACCATGCCTGGTGCCTCTTCCTGCATATGGAACAGATCGAGCGCTTTACCGATTTTACGGTGATCACGCTTTTCAGCTTCTTCAATACGCTTGATATAAGCCGCAAGCTGCTTTTTGTCTGCCCATGCAGTACCATAGATACGTTGCAGCTGTTCATTCTTGGCATCTCCACGCCAGTAAGCACCAGAGATTTTAGTCAATTTGAATGATTTCAAAAATTTGGTATTAGGTACATGTGGTCCACGGCACATATCCAGATAGTCCTGATGATAATACAGCCCCATCTGGGTTTCTTCTGGCATGTCTGCAATCAGACGTAATTTATACTCTTCTCCGCGTGCAGTAAATTCAGCAACTACTTCATCACGGGGGGTCATTTTCTTGATGACATCATAATCCTGATCGATGAGCTTTTTCATACGCTCTTCAATCGCTGCCATATCATCCAGAGTAAACGGACGTGGCATCCAGATGTCGTAGTAGAAACCTTCTTCAATGACCGGACCAATCACCATTTTTGCTTCTGGAAACAGCTGCTTAACTGCATGACCCACTAAATGTGCGCAAGAATGACGGATAATCTCGACGCCTTCTTCATCTTTCGGGGTAATGATTTGCAAGGTTGCATCTTCTGTAATGAGGTCAGAAGCATCAACCAGTTGACCGTTTACACGACCGGCAACTGTATTTTTTGCAAGCCCGGGTCCAATGCTTTGGGCAACGTCCATAACAGAAACAGCTTGATCAAACTGTTTTTGATCGCCGTTTGGCAACGTGATAATTGGCATAAAATGAATCCTTAAGGAGTGATGCCCCGTACCATAGGGCATTTCACCGCGAGATTATGATCGAGGAAAACCTCAAAAATATAAAAACGGTGGATAGAACAAATTTCGTTAAGAATTTTACACGTCTTGGCTTTATGAAGAAACAGCAAAAACGATAAAATCCTGTATTGTGAGTGATTTAGTTTATTGTACATAATGAACTGAACCTACAAAACAGCTTTCACCATAATTTGAAAGAATAATATCTTAGTTTTAGAATCAAAATTAAATATTTGATTTATATATTGATTAAACAGAAACTAAGACTAAAGCATAAATGAAGTCCGGACCTGAAAGACCTATCTTTTCATAAACTGAAAGAATAAAACAATGATGAAAGGGAGTTATAAAAATGGTGAGTGCTTATGATGAATTACCGCGCACCCCTGCAAATTTCGTGGCACTTTCCCCTCTACGTTATCTAGAACGTGCGGCATATATCTACCCTCATCAGGCAGCGATTATTCATGGTTCACGCCAGATTAGCTGGCGGGAAACCTATCAGCGCTGTCGGCAGTTTGCCGATCAGCTGCAAAAGCTGGGTATCCAGAAAAACGATACTGTATCGGTGCTTTTGCCAAATGTGCCTGCGATGATTGAGGCACATTTTGCTGTACCAATGGCAGGGGCAGTTCTGAACACCTTAAATACCCGCCTGGATGCCAAAACTTTAGCCTTTATGCTCGAACATGCAGAGAGTAAAGTTTTACTGGTCGACCCTGAGTTTTCTACTTTAGCAAAAGAAGCGCTGGCACTGGTTTCACAAGATATTTATGTCATAGATGTGGATGATGCCGAATATGAAAACTGCTTTAATGCACCGATTGGTGAAATTGAATATGAAGACTGGCTGACTGAAGGCAATGCTGATTTTGAATGGCATCTACCGCAAGATGAATGGGATGCTATTAGTCTGAACTATACCTCAGGCACTACCGGCAACCCCAAGGGAGTGGTTTATCATCATCGCGGTGCGTATATCAATGCTGCAAGTAATATCATTGCCTGTGGCATGACGCCACGTGCAACGTATTTATGGACCCTGCCCTTATTTCACTGTAATGGCTGGGGTTTTGCCTGGACCATGGCAGCAAATGGTGGGACCAATGTCTGCCTGCGCAAAGTTGACCCAGAACTGATCTTTAAACTGATTGCCGAGCATAAGGTGGATTATTTCTGTGGAGCTCCAATAGTGCTTTCCATGCTGATCAATACACCAGCAGAGAAACGAACTTATTTTGATCATCGCGTTGAAGTCATGGTGGCTGGTGCTGCGCCACCTGCTGCAATTATTGAAGGCATGCGTAATATTGGTATCAATGTTACGCATGTCTACGGATTGACAGAAACTTATGGTCCATCTGCACTTTGTGCATCACAGGCAGGCTGGAGTGACCTGACCATACAGGAGCAGGCACAATTACATTCACGTCAAGGTGTTCCATATCCGCTTCAAGATGGTATGAAGGTACTTGACCCAGAAACCATGCTACCTGTGCCAAATGATGGACAGAGCATGGGGGAAATCATGTTCCGCGGTAATATTGTCATGAAGGGTTATTTAAAAAATCCGGAAGCAACAGCAGAGGCGTTTAAAGGGGGCTGGTTCCATACCGGTGATCTCGCCGTATGCCAGCCTGATGGCTACGCCAAGATTACTGATCGTGCTAAGGATGTAATTATTTCGGGCGGAGAAAATATTTCATCACTTGAGGTTGAAGAGGTGCTTTATCAGCATCCGGCAGTGCTAACTGCTGCAGTAGTTGCCAAACCGGACCCACGCTGGCAGGAAGTACCCTGTGCCTTTGTGGAGTTAAAAGAGGGTGTGAGTATTTCTGCGGAAGAACTTACTGAACACTGTAAACAGGGACTAGCCCGCTTCAAGGTGCCTAAAGAGATCATCATCACTGATATTCCAAAGACCTCCACCGGAAAATTGCAAAAATTTATTTTACGTGAATGGGCCAAGGAGCGTTCAGTAGGTGAATTTGGCTAAAATAGCTAGTCCTAAATACGTACTCCATACCAGCCAGCCTAACTGCTGGCTGCCATTAAAAATAGGAGTAAGTAAAATGGCAGATTTAAACCGTTTTATACAAGCTCAGGCACAATATTATAATCAAGCACTGGATGAGCTTAGAGCCGCGCATAAGCGCAGCCACTGGATGTGGTTTATCTTTCCACAGCTTAAAGGATTAGGGCATAGCCATGCCGCGACCTATTACGGTATCAATAATCTGGAAGAAGCCCAAGCTTTCCTGCGTCATCCAATTTTGGGCCAGCGTTATCTGGAACTCTGCCAAGTTCTAGCTGTCTTATCTGAAACAGATATTCATATAATTTTCGGCTCGCCTGATGACATGAAATTAAAATCCTCTTTAACACTGTTCAAGAGAGCCAGTAAGCACAAAAATCCTTTATTTCAAATTTTGCTAGACAAATATTTTCAGGGCGCTGAAGATCAGCGAACGTTGCAGCTTTTATCTCATTCTTGAAGTAAAGTTATAAATCTTTATATAGTTATATACATAGCAAGTTAGATAAATTATTAAAATTTATTTATTTCATTATCTTAAATACTATAAAAAATCCTATTTACATAAGGAGAATAGCAGTGAGCAGTAAAACTACTACGCGCATGACCCATTTATTTCAGCAGCTCGGGCTTGATTCTTCTGAAGCAGCTATTGCTCAATTTATTGAACAGCATCAACTGGCAGCTCCTGTCTATATCAGTGAAGCTGATTTCTGGACCACCGCACAAAGCCAGTTTATTCGGGAACACATGAAGTCAGACGATGACTGGGCCATTGTCATTGACCAGCTCAATGAATCACTGCATGAAGATTCAGTTAAAAAATTATAATGCATTCAGTGATTACAATAAAAAAGCGGCATACATGCCGCTTTTGCTTAACTGTGTTATCTCTGATCCGAGATTAAAGCAACCTGCTGGATATAGTTGACCAGTTTGTTTTTAGATTCAAGCAATTCTTCTTCACTTACCTGCTTGGCAACATCACGCTGAATTCGCAGCAGATGTTGACGTAAAGTATGGCGTTCAGCAGCATTATAAAGTTTTACAAACTCATTAATAACCGGATCACCTTGGTCAATAATACGGTCTACCCAACGCATGAGCTGTGCCTGTTTTTTTGCACCTTGCTGTGGCGTCAGGTAAGAAAGAATCATGGTTTCATCTTCATTACGCAGCAGCTTGCCGATCCGCTGGAATTGACGCCGACGGGCTTCATGTGAAGTTATTGATTCAACTTCCAGTAAAGCGTCTATTAAACGCTCTTCTACCGGCAGCTTCTCAATTTGCTTACGTGGCAGCTCTGCCAGTTGTGCACCTAAAGCAGCCATGCGCTGAACTGCTTTTTTTTGTTCAGTTTTACTTGCACGTCCCTCTAAAACTTCAAAGTCTTCTTCAGTAAAACGTGTTGGACGACGCGCCACAGTTATTCAGCCTCATAAAATTTTGCTGCAAATAATGCCTGAATTTCCGATAAAGCTTTTTCTTCATCCGGACCGTCAATCACAATTCGCAAAGTGGTACCCTTACCTGCACCAAGCATGAGTAAGGACATAATATTTTTTGCATCAATCAGTTTATCATTTTTACCGATCTGAATTGAAGAACGAAACTTGGTCGTAACCTCAATCAACTTACCTGATGCACGCGCATGTAAACCTAGTTTGTTAATTACGTCAACTGTTGTATCAATCATGACCAGTGCTTCATTTCTCTATGTAAGACCTGAATAGACCATTGTGCCTCAAGCGATTTTTTTAGTCTATCCACGATATAAACTGAACGATGTTGCCCACCCGTACATCCGATCGATACTGTCATATAATGACGATGGCCTTTGGCAAAGGCCGGGAGCCACTTGTTGAGAAAGTGGTAAATATCCAAGAACATCTCATTGGGTTGATCACTTGATTCAAGGAATTTTCTTACCGGCTCATCCAGTCCCGAATACTTGCGTAATTCCAGGTCCCAATGCGGGTTGGGCAAATGCCTTACATCAAATACATAATCTGCATCTAATGGAATACCATGCTTATAACCGAATGACTGTAAAATCAGGATTAAACGGTTAGCTTGGCCCAATTTTGAAAGCAAGGTGTGTTTCAGGTCATGTACACTTTTATCAGTCGTATCAATATGTACAGTGGCACGAAATTGAATAGGCATGAGCAGCTGTTTCTCTTCCTGAATACATTCATTCAGGCTCTTAAACCGGCTCGCCAAAGGATGCGGACGTCGTGAAGCACTAAATCGCGCAATCAGTTCCTGATCCTGTGTAGTCAGATAAATGACATCAACTGATCCATGCTGTTGTAACTGCTCAAAAACCTGATCAAATTCTTGTAAATCGGCCCGGGTACTACGTACATCTACACCAAGTGCCAGCTGCTCAAGATTATTTTCACGATCTAATTTTAAAACAATTTCTGTCAGCAATGCCAATGGCAGGTTGTCGATACAGTAATAACCCAAATCTTCAAGAACCTGCAATGCAGATGATTTTCCTGAACCGGATTGTCCTGTCACGATCAAAATACGCTTCATGGCAATAACTGTCCTTATTATATCTTTATGCTTCAGTGAGAATAATTGACCTGCAAGTTGTCAATCAGACGTGTATTCCCAAGCTTGGCCGCTACAAACAATACAAGACTCTGATTAAACTCATGTACAGCCTGGAGCTCAGGCGTGCGCGCCTCTACATACTCCACAACCAGACCCGCCTGTGTCAATTGACTTTTCACATGATCTAACACTTGTGACAAAGCTTGGCCCTGCTGTAACTCGAGTTCAGCATTTTTTAAACTTTCATAAATTGACGGAGCAAGCTGACGTTCTTCAGTACTCAGATAACCATTACGTGAACTCAAAGCCAGTCCATCTGCAGCTCGGGTAATTGGTACTCCAATGACCTCGAGAGGCAAATTCAAATCACGTACCAGCTGGCGAATGACTGCCAATTGCTGATAATCTTTCTGGCCAAAAAATGCATAATTCGGCTGTACTATATTGAACAGCTTGGTTACGACTACAGCTACACCATCGAAGTGACCCGGACGTGATTTCCCACACAGATCATCCGTAATTTTACCTACGCTAATATTGGTCAGACGAGGTTGTGAACCATACATTTGCTCTACACTTGGTGCAAAAATTATATCGCAGCCAGCATCTGCCAGCAGGTGACTATCCTGCTCCAGGGTACGCGGATAATTTTCGAAATCTTCATTCGGCCCAAACTGGATCGGATTTACGAAAATACTGACGACAACAACATCACATAATTTACGTGCCTCACGCACTAAATTCAGATGACCTTCGTGTAAATTTCCCATAGTCGGTACAAAACCGATAATTTTACGCGCTGTACGAGCAGGATTTAGAGAGGCACTTAATCCTTGAATGGTAACTTCAGTTTTCATAAATTACAACTCAACCTGGAAAGTATGTTCTCTAGCTGGAAAAGACTGATTCTGTACTGCCTGATGGTAGGCCTTGAAAGCATCCAGAATTGCAGTTTCACCACTTTGCTCTTTCATAAAATTACGCACAAAGCGTGCTACACGCCCAAAAGACAGTCCCAACATATCCTGTACGACCAGTACTTGGCCATCCGTCTCTGCACCAGCACCAATACCGATCACTGGAGTATGCGGAAACAGTTCAGTAATTTCTTTACCCAGCTGGGCAGGCACACATTCAAGTAATAATACCGCTGCCCCTGCTTCAACTACTGCTCTACAGTCAGCAATTAGCTGATCAGCGGCTTCACGACTTTTTGCCTGTAGCTTGTAACCACCCAGAACATGAACAGACTGCGGCGTTAGACCAAGATGTACACAAACCGGAATACCATTACGGGTCAGATTCTGTACCGTTTCAGATAACCATGCCCCACCTTCAATTTTGACCATCTGAGCACCGGCCTGCATTACGATGCGAGCATTTTTGAGCGCATCTTCCAGAGTAGCGTAACTCATAAAAGGAAGATCAGTCATAATCATGGCATGCTGATTACCACGACGCACTGCAGCAGTATGATAAGCCATATCTTCAACCAGTACCGGTAATGTTGAGTCATGACCCTGAATTGTCATTCCCAGTGAATCACCAATCAGAATAGAATCAATTTCAGCAAGCTCCATGGCTTTTGCCATACTGGAATCATAGCAAGTCAGGCAAGAAAATTTACGCCCCTGAGCTTTGAACTGTCTTAAATCACTCAGACTAATCATGAAGATATCCTCTTGCACAGTATCTTAAATATATAGATTAAATGCTGGCCCATTGTTCATCGGCCAAAACAGTAAGTTCTGATTGCTGGACCAAATCCAGTTGTTGAAGTAGCTGTCCATTTACGCTGAGACTCGCATCCAGATCAAGCAGTGGAATAACAACAAAATCCCGCTCCAGCAGTCCAATATGTGGCACATTCAGCCGTTCATGTTGTATAGACTGCTGACCATAAAGCAAAAGATCCAGATCTAGTGTCCGCTCGCCCCACCGGCGTAGACGCACCCGCCCGGCTTCCTGCTCAAAAGCTTGCAACTGATCTAATAGAGGCAAAGGCTCAAGCACGGTTTCAAGCTGTGCTACGGCATTATAATAATGCGGCTGGTCTTGAGGCCCCATAGGCGGACTCTGATATAACCTGGAAACTTTTACCGGCCCCAAGGTACTAAGCCTTGATACAGCTTGAGTTAAAATCTGGCGTGAGTCACCGAGATTGCTGCCCAGGCCAATATAAGCAATGGTACTCATTGTGTTGGTCCAAATACCACTTGACTGAGGTCACGCTTTACCCGTTTGCGCTTCATAATCGGATGATTACTATTGAAGTCTCCCACAGATTCTGCTGCTTTAACCGCTTCATGATCAACCTCCGGCTTACGTGCTTTTCTAGCACGTCGGCTACGCGGTTCGGGGATATCGACTAAGGGTTCAATTTCCAGGTGCTTTACTTCATCCAGTACATCTTCGTTCTGTTTACGGCGATTCTTGGCACGCTGCCGGTTATACTGACTAATAGTTTTTTCTTTTTCATCAGCTCCCATATTCTGGTAAGCATCCCACCATTGCCCCATTCCCTGAGTCGTTGGGTCCCCTGCCTTCTCACGCAATAATAAAAAGTCAAAGCCGGCACGGAAACGCGCATGGCTGGCCAAGGCTTCAATTTGCTGAGGTTTCGGATTTAGCAACCGGCTCTGCATTTCCCAGACTTCACGAATAAAGGTTTCTGCAAAACGTGGAATAACAGTACGTGTGGCTTGACGCTTAAGTACATCCAGCCCAGCCTGAGCACGCGCCTCAGCAGCGACAATACCCTTACCGCTATAAAACTCATAGCGCTCCAGGAAGGGCTCCCAAAGTAGTACAGCATAGAAGAATGCTGGATTAATAGTTTTACCGATCTGAATACGATGATCAGTATTTTTCGCAGCCAACTCTATAAAGGCAGTAATATTCGGGCGGATATCTGCAAATAACTGCTTCCAGATATCAAAATCAATAAGCATCGGTAGCACACGTGCCAGATGCCCCATAGTAAACAGCTTTTGTGATTCGTCATACAAACGGTGCGGAGACACATCACGGAGCAGTTGTGCCAGCTCGGCTGTAAAAATTTTCAGAATAGCTGGATCAATATTGAAATTCAGTTTAGCTGCAAAACGCAAAGTGCGTAGCATCCGTACTGGATCTTCTTCAAAACGCTGTACCGGATCACCAAGCAAACGCAAGGTTTTATTTTTGATATCCTGAACCGCATCACAAAAATCAAGCACAATACCTTTATGCGGCTGATAATACAGGGCGTTAATAGAAAAATCACGGCGGGGAAAGTCTTGTTCGATACTGCCCCCGTTATTATCACGCAGGATCATGCCTGAGGCACTGGTCACAGCTTTTTTAGGAGGAGCACGAAAAGTTGCCACTTCAATCAGTTCACGGCCAGAATACACATGAGCCAATTCAAAACGGCGGCCAATAATACGGCAGCGACGCCCAAATACATCCTTGATCTGTGAAGGAGTTGCATTGGTTACAGCATCGAAATCTTTAGGGTTTAACCCCAGCATCAGGTCTCTTACACCGCCACCAACGATATAAGCTTCATAACCGGCCTTGGTTAAACTTTCGATAACATCTAAAATAGAAGAAGGTAATTGAGTGGTTGATAAACCACATTTTGACGCGCGCAAAGTTTGCAAAAGACGCTGTCTCCTACGTCAGGACGTAAATTTGCTAAGATGCTGTAATCATAGCTCCAACATGATTAAAGGGCAATTTGAATCTCAATATTGCCCTATTGTTTGTTGAGTTCTTATATCAACTAGCGTAACAACTTACAATGTCAGACGCGATTTATTTTTTTCAAATAGCTTGGGCCCAATGCCTTTGACCTTCTGCAAATCTTCGATGCTATTGAATTTTCCATTTTTGTTACGATATTCCACAATTGCCTGAGCTTTCTTTTCGCCCACGCCACTCAGTGCCTGCTGCAACTGATCAGCAGTACCACGGTTCAGACTCACTTTTTCTGTACTGATCTGGGCTGCTTGTCCCGATGATATCGTCATTGAACCAGTTTGCTGCAATAGGCGGCGGTCATGATCCAATTGCTGGTTTTTCCATTTCAAATAAGAATCATCAAACTGTTGTGCCTGTACCTGACCAGCACTTACTAGCCAGAGACACCCCAGCAAACCCAACATTAGAGATAATATTTCTTTTAACCGGAAAAATTTATTGCTGTTTTTCATCACGATATAGAGCTCTTCATTTTAATTGTTGTTTAGCTTGCTCCCAGAGTTGATCCATTTCTTCCAGACTCAGCTGTTCTAAAGTTCGCTGTTGCTGTATGGCCTGATCCTCGATAAAAGCAAAACGGGTTCTAAATTTATGGATGGTTGAAAGTAAAGCCATCTCACTGGAAACATGAAGTTTACGGCCTACATTGATCAGTGAAAATAGACAATCGCCAAACTCATCCATAATTTCATCGGAATTTTGATGATATATCGCCTCTTTCAGTTCGAGTAACTCCTCTTCAAGCTTCCTATAAGCACTGTTTACATCCGGAAAATCAAAACCGATTTTTGCCACATTCTTCTGTATTTGTTCGGCCTGAACTAATGCTGGGCCATGCTTGATTTCATTTAGCCGGGCAGCAGGCTTACCTTGTTTTTCCTGCTGCTTAATCTGCTGCCAGAGCTGGCTGACATCTTCTTGAGTTAGACGATCAGATTGTTCAGCCTTAAACACATGGGGATGACGACGCACAAGTTTCTGAGAAATCGCCTGGACCACATCCTGAAAATCAAATGCACCTTGTTCACTGTACATCTGCGCCTGGAATACTACCTGTAGCAGCAGATCTCCCAGTTCATCACGGATTTCGCTTATATCGCCTTCACGTACTACGGCTTCGACCTCATAGGCTTCTTCAATTGCATAGCGTGTCAGGCTTAAAGGTGTTTGTTCGCGATCCCATGGACATTTTTGCCGGAGCTCCTGCATAATCGCCAATAGCTCTTTAATTGACTGCTCTGAGTTTTTCATCTTTTGTTCTGCTTTACATTCACCTGTGCCAAATCATGTGGCTTTTGTTAAGATAGGCCTGCAATAACAGTCAGGCTGATTGTTAATAATTAAAATATCAATAAAGAGAATAAGTATGACACACAGTATATTGATCAGTGGTGCAGCTCAAGGAATTGGTGCCGCAATTGCACGGCTCTTCTACCAGAAGGGTTACAAAGTTGGTCTTTATGATATTAACTACGCACAAGCACAGCAATTGGCACAAGCCCTTGGACCCAATGCAATGGCAGGGCAACTGGATGTTTCTGACTATCATCAATGGAACATGGCATTAGACGACTTTGTTAGCTGGGCTGGAGAGCTCAATATTCTGGTTAATAATGCAGGAGTTTTATACTCTGGTGCTTTTGAAAATACACCAATTTCTGCCCATCACCGTACAGTTGACATTAACATTAAGGGTGTAATAAATGGTTGTCATGCAGCTCTACCTTACTTAAAAACAGCCACTTTTGCACGCGTGATCAATCTCTCTTCTGCCTCAGCTATTTATGGACAGGCTGACCTGGTTTCCTATTCAGCCAGCAAGTTTGCAGTACGCGGTATTACCGAAGGGCTTGATGTAGAGTGGCAAAAATTTGGAATTCGTGTTTTAGATGTTATGCCATTATTTGTACAGACTGCTATGGTAAAAGATATGGATGCCGGCACCATCCAGAATATGGGTATTTCGTTGAAACCAGAAGATGTTGCCCAAAAAATTTATCAGCTTGCCAATATGAAAACTAATTTTTTGACTCCTACACATCAGCCAGTTGGCCTAAAAACCAAATTTCTTTTTCAGCTTTCACAAATCAGCCCGCAATTTATAAACCGCCTGACCAATTTAGCTTTAAGCCGGAAAAAATAGATTAAAAAATTTCTACTTCTACCGATTAAAATAAAAATATGCTTCTCAATGGAAGCATATTTTTTCAGAAATTTTAGATCTAATTACCCTGAACCAGACGGCGTGCGCTGATAATTCCTGGTTGCTGCTCCAAACGGGCAAGCAAACGTGATAATTGTGCCAGCCCTTTAACCTCAATTAACAACTTCATATTGGCAATACCATCAGCTTCAGAGATAGTATTGACCTGCCGGATATTGATCTGGTCTGCAAAAATGACCTGAGTCAGATCTTTAAGCAGACCACGACGGTCATAGGCTTCTACCACAATCTGCACACTCTGGCCACGAGTAGGCTGCATTTCCCAGTCTGCTTCAACTGCACGCTCAGGCTCTTGACTGATCATACGCATATAATCCGGGCATCCCACCTTATGAATGCTGACTCCTCGGTTTAAGGTAATATAGCCCGCAATACTTTCACCATGTACTGGCTGACAGCATTGGGCAATATGCAACTCGACATTGTCCAGCCCGTCGATCAGGATACCATGCGCCGATAAAGTATGACTGGCACGTGGATTCAGTGTCGGTTTGAGTACCAGCTCAGGCTCGTCCTGATCCAGATGCATGTGCCGGTTCACCTGATTAATCAGGGCATGCAGGCTCAGGTCTCCATTCACTAGCCCAATCAGAATATCATCACCACTTTTAACGTTAAAATGATTGCAATAATCACTTAAATCAATACTCTTTGGATGAATTGCCAGACGCGATAACTCTTTATTCAGCAGGTCACGCCCCACTTCAAGATTTTTGCTCCGGTCCTGCTGTCTGAACCAGTGACGCAACTTATCGCGTGCTCGCGCGGTGCGAATATAACCTAGCGAATTCCCCAGCCAGTCCCGGTTCGGTTCCCGGTCTTTTTTGGTAAGAATTTCTACCTGCTCACCTGTTTTCAGGCTATAGGTTAAAGGGACATAACGCTGGTTGACCCGTGCGGCATAGCATTTGTTCCCGACTTCAGTATGTACATGATAGGCAAAATCAAGTACGGTCGAACCCCGTGGTAATTCTTTAATGTCACCATCACGGCTAAAGACATAGATTTTCTCAAAATCCTCGAATTCTTGAATATGCTCAAAATTTTCGGTTTCATCACTCTGCTGATAGCCACTACTTTCATTACGTTCCTGATAATGCTCAAGAACCGCCCGTAAAGAATGCAAGCGATGATTAAAGGAATGGTCAGTGGTTTTAGAACCTTCCTTATAGTTAAAATGTGAACATACACCAAGCTCAGCTTCTTCATGCATGTCATAAGTCCGGATTTGAACCTCTAGAGACTTATTTTCTGCAATTACTGCGGTATGCAAGGAGCGGTAACCATTGCCTTTAGGGTTGGTAATATAGTCATCGAACTGATGCGGTATATGTCGCCAGATTTGATGCACAATCCCGAGAGCATGATAACACTCTGGTACGCTGTGCACGAGTACCCGCAAAGCACGAATATCATAGAGCTGATCAAAACTTAAGCTCTTGCTTTTCATTTTACGGTAAATTGAATAAATATGTTTGGCACGGCCGGTAATCTCTGCCTCGATCCCGTAATCAGCCAGTTCATTTTTCAGTTTATCGATGACAAATTGAATATAATGTTCACGTTCCAGACGTTTTTCATTGAGTAAAGATGCAATTTCTTTATAACGCTCAGGAGCCAAGTAGCGAAATGCCAGATCCTCAAGCTCCCACTTAAGCTGTGCAATGCCCAAACGGTGCGCCAGTGGCGAGTAAATCGTCAGAATTTCCCTTGCTACCCGCTCCTGACGCTCTTTAGAAGACTTAGCCAGTTCACGCAAGGCATACGTACGTTCAGCCAGCTTGATTAACACCACACGCACATCTTCAGTGACTGAAATCAGCATTTTATAAATGCCGGTCAAATGCTCGCGCTGATTATTATTAAAATGATCTTCGAGACGTTTATTCTTTTCAATCAGTTCAGAGAGTTTACCCATGGCCAAGGTGCCCTTGACCAGGTTATAGACATTCTCACCAAATCGTTCCTGCACCAGTTCAAGACTGGTAATCCCTTCACGTACACTGCGGTACAGCATAGCCGCTGAGAGCGTATCTTCATCTACATGCAGATGCGCCAGAATATCTGCCATTTCCACACCGGTATAAAAGGTGTTGGATCGGTGATTGACGTTGGTTTCCAGCTCTTTTTCTAATGTTAGCTGAGCGACTTCTTCTAGCTGCTTCAGCTCTGCCCCACCTAGAATATCACGCACGCGGTCTAGCCATGAGACTAAATCCAGCTGTGCTTCTTCGGCATGCTCGACAGTCGCTTCATCAGACAACTCGGTTAGTCGTCCAGGAAGCTGCTCACGTACTGTGACCATACCCTTCTCCTATACACATGTAACTCATGTTTTTTAATCGTTTATCTTGTTAATTTTTTCAAATAACACAATTGATTCTACGTGCCCGGTATGAGTAAACATATCCATCACACCAGCTTTTTTTAACCGATACCCATGCTCTACCAAAATACCTGCATCTCTTGCCAGAGTTGCTGGATTACATGAAACATAAACGATTCTTTTCGCATTAAAATTAGGAAGATAATGCATTACTTCTTCTGCTCCTGCCCGCGGAGGATCAATTAATAATGCATCAAAACCCTGCTTTGCCCAAGAATGAGAAGAAAAATCTTTTGTTAAATCTTGTGAATAGAAACGCACGTTCAATAATTTATTGCTACGGGCATTTTCAGTACCGCGTTTAACCATGTCTTCACTTCCCTCTACAGCAATTACTTGACCGGACTCACCTACACAGCGAGCCAGAGGTAAAGAAAAGTTTCCTAATCCACAAAACAGGTCAAGTACACGCTCACCTGGCTGTAGATTTAGCAAATTACATGCCAGACTGACCATTTGCGAGTTCACTGTAGAGTTAACCTGAGTAAAATCTAGTGGAGAAAAAGCAAAATCGATATCGAACTCTTCCAGACGATAATGCAAATACTTTGATGCATCCGGCTGATCTACCCGATACAAACTCTCTGGTCCAGCAGGCTGCAAATACAGTTGCCACTGCCTGCTTAACGCATATTGTGTTAATTGGTTGACATCGACTTGAGGTAATTTCTCTATATTACGAATGACCAAAGCAATATCGTGATCACCCATGGCCAATTCTATATGCCCAATGGCTGCTTTGGCTGTTAGACTTTCGAGTAACAATTGTAGCTCATTTAAGTGGCCAGCCATAGCTCGGTCCAGTACCTTGCAAGTCTGAATAGAGACCAGATGATTAGTTTGACGCTCACGAAAACCAAATTTCAGCTTTTGCTCTTTAGCTAAAAATCGCACCCCTATACGGGCTTTACGACGGTAGTCTTCTCGAGTCGAACGTAAAGCGGGTAGCCACTCTTCAGGTTCAATGGCAGCAAAATGCTTAAGATGTGAAGCCAGGACGTCTTGCTTGAAACGGATCTGTTCATCTGGGTGCATATGTTGAAGACTGCATCCTCCACATAGACCAAAATGCGGACAGACGGGTTCAATACGATATGAGGATGGCTCACTCAGTAATTGAACACTGTCTGCTTCTTCCAATCTTTTGGTGTGATGAGTGATTCGGGCCTGAACAGTTTCTCCTGGCAAGGCACCGGTAATAAAAACCTTTTTACCCTGCTTTTCTACCGGATGTCCCGGCTCATTTCCATAGTGAGCAATACCCCGTCCTTCATGGGAAAACGCCTCAACCTTAAATACATAATGCGCAGGTTGAGCCGAACGCGGTTTAGCTTTGTGTCTCAAGGAAATAACCTAATCTCTAACTGTAGGAAAAATATAATGTGAAGTAAATTCGGTATGCTGCGAACTGTCTTGCCACAGGCGAACAAAATCCGCTTGTTGTGGCTGCTGGCTTAAATACGCAATTGTGGATTGAATCCAGAAACGATGATCCTCTGCAAGCAATTGACCTTTCAACAGTAGCCAACGCAGATAGATCAGCCAAGTATTTAGCACATCTCCTTCACAGTGTTGGCTTAGCTCTAGCCATTCACCATGCTGTACCTGCTCAGGCACTCGGTAACCTTCTGCACGCTTGCCCGGATAACCCAGCAATTGTGCAGCGTCATCAAGTTTCTGAAAATTGCGGCCATTAAACATGGCCATCACGTCCATTAGGTCGACATGACGGTGATGATAACGGTTCTGGTAATTATTATAGCGCTTCTGAATATCAATTTCGCCCTGATCAAACAGGCTCGGAGCAGAAAGACCATGATACATGGTGCGAAATAAAATAACGGGTAAGTCAAACTGTGACCCGTTCCAGCTCACCAGAGTGGGATGGCGCTTTTCAAAAATGGAAAGAAACTTTCTGAGAATTTCTGCCTCAGCATACTGCTCCTGACTAAAAGAAAATAGCCGCATGCCATGTTCATCAACCCAGAGGCCTGAAATACAGACAATCTCGTGTAAAGGCAGGCGCTGAAAATCAGTCCCTGCTTCTTGACGACGCAGCTTAATCAAAGCCTGTTCAAGCTCATCATCCGGTAAATCCAGATTGTACAGGTGCGCACCTGCCTTCAAGTCGGTCAGTGTTTCGATATCAAAAATCAGGACAGGTAAGCGCATGTAATTCTCTTGAATAATTATTTATCTTCAGCTGAAAACAAACCGGTAGACAGATAACGGTCACCACGATCACAAATTATACAGACGATGACGGCATCCGGATTTTCTTCTGCAAGCTGTAAAGAAGCCCAGACCGCTCCACCTGATGAAGTACCGGCACTGATTCCCTCTTCCCGAGCCAATCTGCGCATAGTGCGTTCAGCCTCAATCTGTGGAATGTCGATCGTGCGGTCAATACGGCTACGGTCAAAAATTGTAGGAAGATATTGTTCGGGCCAACGGCGAATACCTGCAATACTTGAACCCTCAGATGGCTGCAAGCCCACAATCTGGATATCCGGGTTCTGCTCTTTAAGATATTTTGATACCCCCATAATGGTACCGGTCGTACCCATAGAGCTAACAAAATGGGTGATTTTACCCCCCGTCTGTTTCCAGATTTCTGGTCCTGTGGTGAGATAATGGGCCTCTACATTGTCCGGATTTCCAAACTGGTTAAGCACCAAACCTTTACCGTCCTGCTCCATTTGCAGCGCGAGGTCACGGGCACCTTCCATTCCCTGCTGTGGTGTCACCTCAATCAGCTCAGCACCATAAGCCAGCATGGCATCTTTACGTTCCTGACTCATATTGCTCGGCATGATCAGCTTCATTTTATAACCACGCATAGCCGCTACCATTGCTAGCGCTATACCGGTATTTCCACTTGTGGCTTCAATGAGCGTATCACCCGGTTTGATCTGTCCACGCCTTTCAGCCTGCATAATCATATTATAAGCAGGGCGGTCTTTTACCGAGCCAGCTGGATTATTTCCTTCAAGCTTGGCCAGTACAGTCGCTCGAGTGTGGCTAGCCAAGCGCTGTAAACGTACCAGTGGAGTTTTTCCAACATAATAGTCCAGCAGAAATTCATCCGCGGTAAAGTCAGGGGTCATCGTTGTCATTGTATGCACCTATATCGAGGTGATCAGTATTGTATGAAAAAATGCTTGCGCCTGCACTCATTTAACGTGGTTTTCTTAAAACCGCTTAATGCACGGCCAGTTTTATATAAAGCATGCTAATATGCCTGCATGGGGAATGAACAGCTCAAGCCATGTCGAATCTGAATAAGAAACTATCCAAGCGCCTACATTTAAATCATGCCTATGGGCAGCTTATTGCCTTGATTTTTGTCCCCATTATGGTTCTTGCATGTGTTGGCGCGGCACTGGTTTTAACTGAAATTTCGAATGCGGCTAAGGCCCAGCAGCGCCATACAGCCACTGCAATTCTGACTCGCTATGAGCATGTAGCCCAGCAGTTGTTTTATTTGCTTAGTCAAAACCCCGACCGTTACACTCAAGCACGTAACATTCTACAGTACATGTTTATTGAGCAGCACCTGCAAGGTGCCATGATTATTGATAAAAATGGTAAAAGCTATTTAGATATAGGCTTCCAAAGCGAGCCATCCCAAATAAAGCCTCCACAAAACTCTATCTTTTTTGGACCTGTTTCCTATCATCACAATCATCTTTATGGCTTGCAGATATCTTCTGATCCAGCCAATAAAGTCTGGCTGGTTATTGAAATGGACAACCAGCCATTGGAAATTGCGCGTTACCGGGTCATGATAGTGTTGATCGCTACCGGGCTTTTAACCTTATTATTGCTGTTACTGTGCCTGAATTTTTATTCACGGCGCTGGATTGCGCCGATGTATGAGATCCGCATGCAGCTACAGCGGTTAAATGTCGATACTTTAGACCAGCACATTATTATTAATAGTACTGGCGAGCTGAGACTCTTACAGCGCGATATTGCCAATGTAGTGAAACGCCTACATTTTAGCTTTCTGGAGCTAAAAGAACATACCGAACAGACTGAAGATGACCTGCGCCGGACATTGGACACCTTAGAGGTTCAGAATATTACTTATCGCCAGGCACGCGATCAGGCAATTTCTGCAAATCAGGCCAAGTCAGTATTTCTAGCCAATATCTCGCATGAATTACGTACCCCGCTAAACAGTATTGACGGTTTTATTCACTTGATGCTAAGGCAGGATAATCTTAGCAATGAGCAGAACCTGTATTTGCAGACTATCCGTAAATCTTCTGCTCACCTGCTGGCCCTGATTAACGATGTACTGGATTTTTCTAAAATTGATGCCGGTAAGCTTGAGCTTGAAACTGCACCATTTGATCTTGAGGAAGCTATTTTTGATGTAATGGATATGCTGTCACCCCTTGCCGCACAAAAACAGATCGATATGGCATTTTATTATGGTGATGATGTTCCGCAATATATTGTAGGTGATGTACTGCGCTTCAAGCAGATTCTGACCAATTTGATTTCCAATGCAATCAAATTCACCCCAGATGGTGAGATTATTGTCCGGGCGCGGATGGAACAAGATGGTATGGAACAATGTCTCTTACATTTCAGTGTGCAGGATAGCGGCATTGGTCTGAGCGGTACTGATCGCAAAAAACTGTTTGAGTCTTTCTCACAGGGTGATACTTCGGTAACACGCCAGTTTGGAGGAACAGGTCTAGGGCTTGCAATCTCTAAACAGTTAGTACACCTGATGCAGGGACAAATCGGATTTGAAGATAATCAGGAGCGTGCACCTACAGAAAAGGGCTCAACATTCTGGTTTACCGCCATGTTTGGCGTAGAAGATGAGCATGAACAGCAACATCCGAATTTCGAACATATTCATGTTTTATCCTTCTTGGCCCATCCAGCTACTGCTAACGTATTGCGTCATTATCTGGAAAATTATCAGGTTAAACATACTGAGACACAGTCAATTCTGGATCTGTTCAGCCGCCTGAACCAGCTAAAAGACCAGAGTGAGAATACCTGGCTCATTGTAGACCATAGTGGTGACAGTGAAGCATTACTAAAAGAAATTCGTAGCCGCTATTCGGGACATCTTGCTGTTTATGGATACCAGATGGTGCTTGAGCCGAATATTCTTACTGAATATCGTGCACGTCCTCTGTATCAGCCTCTTAGCCGTACCGCATTAATTCAGCTACTCAGCAACCAGCCAGTATTTGAACAGGATAGCCTTGAAAGTTTTAATGGCCGTGGCTTGCATATATTGGCTGTCGATGATCACTTACCAAATCTGATTGTACTTGAGGCATTACTAGGCGAGCTTAACGTTACAACCACCAAAGCGCTCAGTGGGCAGGAAGCACTAGATATCCTGCATCATCAGATTGAGCGCAAAGAAAAACTATTTGACCTGATCTTTATGGATATCCAGATGCCGGTAATGTCGGGAATTGACACCACCCGGGCTATCCGCTCACTGGAGTCAACGCTAGAGGGAGAAGTCCATCTACCGATTATCGCCCTGACTGCTCATGCTTTAGCCGATGAAAAAAATAAACTGCTGAAAGTAGGGATGGATGACTATGTCACCAAACCCATTCAAATTGATCAGCTGATTCATATCCTGACGCAGTGGACCAATAATCAGTTTAATCAGCCTCCCGCAATTGAAAGCGGTATTTTACTTGATGCTCTAGACCCTGAAGTTCTGGACTGGCAACAAAGCCTTCAACTGGCAGCGAACAAGGAAGACCTGGCCCATGATCTGCTTAAGATATTGGTGGACAGTTTTCCGGCTGAACTGGCTGAAATGCAGCAATTGATTGAGCTGGAAGATTTTCCCCAGCTTGAACATGTACTGCACCGTCTATATGGCGCCACCCGTTATGTAGGTACGCCCAAGTTACAGGAGACCAGCGGAAGTTTTGAACAGTTTGTCTCTACCTTGCGCAAAGAACGCCGTAAGGCAGATGAAGCTTTTATTCAGGAAACCTTAAACCGTTTTGATGAACTAACAGCAATCATTCATGAAGTTGAGACTGCTGCCCGGCACATTCTGGATGCTTCTTAAAGCAAATAAATTGACTTAAATGCAAGACACAGCTCATTTACGTGACTCGGCTGTCATGCATCTGAGGTCATGCAATGGTATGCTCAGCCTCAAGAGAGAAAATAAGAGTTAGAAAAATGGCACTACTGCGTATAGAAAAAAATAATGGGATAGCGATAGTCTATCTGAACCGGCCAGAGAAACGTAATGCAATGAGTTTTGCTTTGTTACGTGAACTGGTCAGTACAGCCAAAACTATAGAAAAAGATCGTTCCATCCGCTGTGTTATTCTAACAGGTGAGGCCAATGTATTTAGCGCGGGTATTGATCTGGGTGACCTCAATAATCCTAAAAACCGGGCCTATGCTGTTTGGGAGCTGCTCAAACCCGGTCAAAGCCTTTTCCAGAAAGCCTTTCTGTCTGGCAAAACCTGCCAGTTCCGGTAATTGCAGCCCTCGAAGGTTTCTGTTTTGGTGCTGGAATGCAGCTTGCACTGGCTGCCGATATTCGCATTGCCCACCCTGAAACAAAGATGTCGATCATGGAAAGTCGCTGGGGCCTAGTTCCTGATATGGGTCTGTCACGTTCTTTAAAAGGTCTGGTGGGTATAGATCTGGCTAAGGAATTAACACTGACCGCACGGATTTTCAAAGCTCAATATGCCAAAGAAATTGGTTTAGTAACTCATTTGGATGAACAGCCTCTAGTACGGGCTCAAGCTTTGGCACAAGAAATGCTGCAACGCTCACCTGATGCTTTACTGGCTGCAAAACGGGTTCTGGAAGCAATGCAACATCAGCCAAAACAGTCATTACGGCTAGAAAAAATCTGGCAATTCAAGTTATTACTAGCAAAAAACACACGTCTTGCCCGTCAAAAAGATAAACGTCCTGAAATTGAATATCTGCCGCGTCAATACAAATAATAGAGAGCGAGACTGATGAGTTTTAACCGTGACACTCCAATAGCATTTTTAGGCATGGGACTGATGGGAAGCCGCATGGCTGCACGCCTGATTCATGCCGGCTTTCAGGTCGCAGTCTGGAACCGGACAGCTTCTGCTTGCGCCCCCCTGCTTGACACAGGTGCAAAAGCATTAGATCTGGAGCAACTGGGACGTTATAAAATTATTCTGACTTGTCTGGCAGATGATCAGGCTGTCCAGCAAGTTTTCAACCAGATCCAGCCCTATTTAAAACCCGGCCAGACCATTGTAGATTTTTCCAGTCTATCAGTAGATAAAACCCTGGAACTGGCACAGGCAGCCCGACGGCAACATGTCAACTGGATTGACTCTCCCGTATCAGGGGGTACAGCAGGAGCCGAACAGGGAACACTAGTGATTTTCGCTGGTGGAAATGCTGAAAAAATTCAGGACCTCACCTTAGTCTACAATGTTTTGTCACAACGTGTGACTCGTATGGGAGAAACAGGCACAGGTCAGGCGACCAAAATCTGCAACCAGCTCATCGTTGCGGCCAACAGTATATTAATTGCCGAAGCAGTTGCGCTAGCAGAACAGGCTGGTGTTGATACCCGGCTATTAGCTCCTGCACTTGCAGGTGGTTTTGCCGACTCAAAACCGTTTCAGATTCTTGCTCCGCGTATGGCTACTCATGTATTTGAACCGGTACAATGGAAAGTGCAGACTTTATCAAAAGATCTGGGCAATGCAGTTAAGCTGGCAGAACAGTTCAAACTTGATATACCTGTAGCAAAGCAGGCCTTAACACAGTTAACTTCACACCAGCAAAATGGTTTTGCGGAAAAAGACCTGGCTACCGTGATTCAGCAGGTCAAATCTTAATTGTTCAAGGAATGAAAACATGTGTAAGCTTGCAGTTAATCTGTCCATGATCTTTACTGAAGTGCCACTCATTGAGCGTTTTGCACTTGCTCATGCGCATGGCTTCCAGCATGTCGAAATCCAGTTTCCTTATGAACTCGAAATAGAACAGATTGCCAGACAGCTGCACAAATACAAATTGGGTCTATGTCTGATCAATGTACCGGCTGGCGACCTGATGCAAGGCGGTAATGGCCTAGCAGGAGTCCCGGGGCAGGAAATTGCCTTTCATCGTGCTCTTGAACAGGCCATTGATTATGCCATAGCACTTAGAGTACCCAGTATAAATATACTGGCCGGTAAACAGCCCGAAGATGCAGATTTACTGCCTTGTCTGAACACCTTGGCACACAACTTGAAACTGGCCTGTCACCTTGCAGCAGAGCAGGGAATTCAGCCAGTTTTTGAGATGATCAATGGCACAGACATGCCACGCTTCTTGGTACAAAACATAGCACAGGCTCAGGAAATGCTTGAAGCAGTCAACCATCCAGCCTTAAAAATGCAATATGATTGCTACCATATGGCAATGATGGATGAAGATGTGTTGGCATCCTTGCAAGAAAACATTGCTTCAATTGGACATATTCAGTTTGCTGACTGCCCGGGACGACATGAGCCTGATACGGCCCAGATTTCTTATTCAGAGATTTTCACTTGGTTAAAGCAAAGTAAATATTCAGGATTTATTGCTGCAGAGTATAAACCAAGAGCTCACTCAAACGCTTCTTTTCACTGGAAAAATAAATATTTTCCTGATCAGATTTAATACATAAAATGTTACGCGCGATAATTTGAAATCTGTTCATAAAAGCGCTATATTAGATACTGAATAATAGTCTGGAAAATATGTTTTTTATGAATTTAGAACCATCGCCCAGCGTGTCTAATTCTTACGATCTCGCCATGAATTCTCAAAGCCAGAGTGTGCAGGAATGCTTAAAAGTTGTGCACAATGCTTTAACCGATGTAAAAGCTAAAGATATTATTGAACTTGATGTCAGTTCAATCAGTAATGTTGCTGATGCAATTGTAATCGCAAGTGGTACATCAACACGTCATGTAAAAGCTTTGGCTGATAATGTTGCTGATGAAGCACGTAAAGCCGGTTTCCGCCCTATAGGTATTGAAGGCGAACGTGATGCAGAATGGATCCTGATTGATTTAGGATATGTAGTGGTACATGTGATGCTACCTACTGCACGTAAGTTCTACGATCTAGAAAGCTTATGGCGTAATGCACCCGAATCTGTAGCGTAAAACTCCCTGAAAAAGCGACCTCTTCGGTCGCTTTTTTATATTTAATACCTTTTTAATAATTCATTATATAAAGCTGTTAAAAAACCGATATGCCACTTATTTTTTGGATATGATCTGTTTTTTTTGACCAGTTTAAGTCGAATAATGCATAAAATTTCAAACCGGTTAAATCCTCCTGAATAGCAATATTTAAAACTCCCTATTCTCCCGCATTCAATATGAAAAGGTGAGGCAGCATATTGCCCACCATTTTAAAAGTATTTATTTCGAGCAAATATACTATGCATTACTACTCCTATTAAGTAAGGTATACGGATTAAAGATAGAAGATATAAGGCGTAAAACAGATCAATTATTTTCTTTAATATATTTTTTATAAAAGAAATAGCAATTTAAATTAAACCTGCAGGCTTAACCCTGCCAGTCTATAAGACAGTAGATTCAATATAAATAATAGAAAGGGTTATAAATGATTTCTTTAATTTTTAATAAATACCATAAAACAGATGAGGAAAGCTAAATTGAATACTATATAGGAGTTTAGAATAAATTTTGTTTGCCTACATTAAATAAGATTATAAAAAAAGCCACCCTAAGATGGCTTTCATTATTTTTTAGAAATTAGTGACCCGTGCCATTAATTGCTTTGGTCATATCCTCGACCACTTTCTTCGCATCACCGAAAATCATCATAGTTTTTTCGTTGTAGAACAGGTCATTATCGAGTCCAGCATAACCAGTTGCCATTGAACGTTTGATTACCATGATAGTACGTGCCTTATGCGCTTCAAGAATTGGCATACCATAGATTGGCGAGTTTGGATCATCTTTAGCAGCCGGATTGACTACATCATTTGCACCAATTACCAGTACCACGTCAGTTGCTGGGAAATCTGAGTTAATCTCATCCATTTCCAGAATATCTTCATAAGGTACATCAGCTTCAGCAAGTAAAACGTTCATATGCCCCGGCATGCGGCCTGCAACCGGATGAATTGCAAACCGTACAGTAACACCCTGCTCTTTTAACAGATTGGCTAATTCCTTGACCGCATTTTGCGCACGGCCTTGCGCCATTCCATAACCTGGCACAATTACTACACTGTCTGCATTTGACATCAGGAAGCCAGCATCATCAGCTGAACCTGAACGGTGGTTACGCTGTACCTGCTCACCTGCGGCTGCACTTCCTGCGACCGCAGTACCGCCCATCGCGCCACCAAACAGTACATTAATGATAGAGCGATTCATGGCTTTACACATGATATAAGACAAAATAGCCCCTGATGAACCCACCAGTGAACCTGCCACTATCAGCATATTATTTTCCAAGGTAAAACCAATACCCGCAGCCGCCCAGCCAGAAAAAGAGTTGAGTAACGAAACCACTACCGGCATATCACCACCGCCAACTGGTGCAATCCATACCCAGCCAAAGACCAGTGCCAAGATAGTCATTGCCCAGAACGCCTGCATATTACCTGTTGTAAAGAAGTAAAAACCGCATGCTAACATGGCAATAAAGATAATCGCCTGTACTGGTTTTACCCAGCCGCCAGAGATCGTTTTAGCCCATTTCTTTGCAGCCAATTTACCGTAAGCAAATACTGAGGCTGTAAAGGTAATTGCACCTACAAAACAACCCACAAACAGTTCAAACAGGTGAACCTTGTTCATATGGGCATGTTCAACTCCAGCAGCAGTCAGGGCCGCTTCATTTTGTAAAAACAATGCGCTGAGCTGGTTATTATGCAGAATGGCTGCTATCGCAATCAGAACTGCTGCCAGACCCACCAGAGAATGCATTAAAGCTACAGTTTCCGGCATCTGAGTCATCGGTACAGTACGTGCCCGGGCAATACCAATTAACCCACCCAGTACCATTGCTCCTACAATCATCCAGATGACTGGATGATCTGCAACAAAGAATGTAGTGATTACCGCAATCGCCATAGCAATCATGCCATAACGGTTACCAGCAATCGCTGTTTTAGGGCCTGATAAACCGCGTAAGGTCAGAATAAAAAGAATGGCACCAATCAGGTAGAACCAATCCGCATTTGCTCGAATAAATTCCATTTATTAGCCCTCTTTTTTCTTTTGCTTTGGCTTAAACATTTCAAGCATGCGTGCCGTTACAGCGAAACCGCCAAAAATATTAATACTGGCCAGAAAGACTGCGATTGCACCAAGTACACTCACTACATTGATGCTCTGGAACGCTACATTTGCATCTACACCAAACACAGGCATACCTACTGTCTGAATCATGGCACCCACAATAATAATTGAGGAAAGTGCATTGGTTACTGCCATCAACGGTGTATGTAATGCCGGAGTAACGCCCCATACCACGTAATAACCCACAAAGATGGCTAGGACAAAAATTGTAATAGTTTCAACCATGAGCAGTCTCCTTAACCACGTTTAAGCAGGACTTGGCCATTGTGAGTGACCAGCAGGGCTTTTTGAATTTCGTCTTCCAGGTTAACCGTAAAGTTTTTTTCTTGATCAAACAGGGTTTCGACAAAATTGAATACATTACGGGCATACAATGCTGAAGCTTCTGTCGCCACAGTGGCAGGAATATTCGGCACACCCAGAATTTTTACACCATTACTGGTCGTGACTGTCTCACCACATTTAGAGCCTTCTACATTACCGCCTGACTCAACTGCCATATCCAGAATGACTGAGCCCGGTTTCATCTTGGCCACAGTTTCAGCTTTAATAAGACGCGGCGCATCGCGGCCAGGTAGCAGTGCCGTAGTAATTACAATATCGGCATTGGAAACAGCTTTATCAACAATAGCGGCCTGATCTTTAATATATTGTTCACCAGGCATCCAGCCGTAACCATTTTTTGCAGCTTCCGCAGCACGTTGCTGCTCTTCTGCAGACATGGGTACATCCAGCCATTTGCCACCCAAAGACTCAACCTGATCTTTTGCAGTTGGACGCAGGTCAGTTGCTTCAACTACTGCACCCAGGCGCTTAGCTGTTGCAATTGCCTGCAGGCCTGCAACACCCACTCCCATGACCACTACACGGGCGGGCTTTACAGTACCAGCCGCGGTCATCAGCATTGGGAACATACGTTGATATTCATTGGCCGCCAGCAGTACCGATTTGTAACCGGCCAAGTTGGCCTGTGAAGACAGTACATCCATATTTTGTGCACGAGACAAAGTACGGGGCAACAACTCAAGGGCAAATGCAGAAACCTGTTGTGATGCAAACTGATCAAGCTCAGTATTACGATATGGATCAAACATTGCCACAACCGTTGTATGAGGAGAAAGTTTCTGAATCTCCTCCCCTTTAGGTGCCCGAACTTTTAAAATAATCTGGCTATTCTGATAGGCATCATCGGTTATGGTTGCACCAACCTGTTCATAAGCGCTATCTATATAAGCAGCTTTAACCCCTGCTCCACGTTCAATAACGACACTATGACCAGCATTGATCAACTTTTTTACTGTCTCTGGCGTAGCAGCCACACGATTTTCACCGATAACAGTTTCGGTTGGGATTCCGATCTGCATGAGCGTTCCTCAAGCTAATTTTTCTTAAGTAAACATCGCCAAAAACGATGTTTCCCCCAGGATGTATTCTTGTTGAATTTCTGGATTCTAATTGAACCGTTTTAAAATACTACCCAATATTTATTTAATAAATACCTATATTTTGAACTGATGATTCATAAATATAAAAAATCCAACCATAAAATATAATTATTATTTATACATTAAATGAATATTTTTTATTCATTATGTTTATTTTTTATCCACCCTTTCTTTTAATTTCCTTGTTATATATTTTTTATAATTTTCTATAGCAACATTGAATGGCATTTCTGACAATGAATGGAACACTTTTAAACATTCATCACACCACTTGCCGACTTTATTTTCCAGTAACCTGTACTCAATTTAATTCTACATGACGGCATATTTTGCTTTTCTGACAGAATAGTGAGTTCATTAAAATAAGAAAATAGCAGTGTTCTTTAAAGTTCTAGACAAAAAAGTGAATCATGAATAAAGCATATTAAACTGGTTAGCTACACTTAGTAGTGATAGATATTTTGTTAAATCTAGAGCTTTATCATAGTTTGAAAAAAATATAGAAATTTACAGAAAAAGTTTTTTCATCATTTTATCTGATGATGAACAGCTGATCTATTTCTATTTTTTGATTTAAATTGCACTATTTTTGGGCATAAACAGAACAAGAGCTAAGACTGTATAAATTAAATTTCTATATATAGTGATTATTCTGCTGTGTTCTGATAAAGCGAATCTTTCTCTAATAAATAATCTTAACAAATTGACTTATTCCCTAAGCTTTAAGGATTAATGACTTTTTTATATTTTCTCTCGCCACGGTAAAACTTTATAATTCAAGTATCGATACGTTTGCCGCTCTGGCTGCATCAGGCAAAGTGATTAAACAAGACTATAAAATGAAATTTTCCATTACCCGGATACAGCTTGGTTCCCTGTTTGCCATTTGCTCTGCTTTTCTATTTAGTACCAAAGCAATTTTTATCAAGCAGACTTATGCTCTTTCTCCACTGGTTGACGCTACGCTATTGATGGCGCTGAGAATGGCGAGTGCCTTACCCTTTTTTCTTATTATTTGCTGGCTGAATCGTCACCGTAATCAGGATATCAGACCGCGAGAATGGTTATTACTGGTGTTGGCGGGAATACTCGGCTATTACCTTGCCAGCTGGCTTGATTTCTTAGGATTAATGTTTATCAGTGCCTCACTGGAAAGGATTATCCTATTTTTATATCCAACTCTAACGGTACTGGCTTCTAGTCTGATTTACCGGCAAAAGCTCGCTCCAAAAATGCTTTTTGCAATTTTACTCAGCTATGGTGGTACAGTTTTGGTGATGTTACAGGAACCTCAGTCTGGTCCTGAAAACTCTTTATGGTTAGGTGCAGGACTGGTTTTTGCCAGTGCTGTGGCCTTTTCAGCTTACCTTTTGCTTACACCGCATCTAATCCATAAATTTGGTTCCTGGAATTTTACAGGCCTAGCTCTGAGTGTAGCTTGTGGTGGTACTTTAATACATTATTTTCTTGCCACCCCCCAACCTTTAGGACTGATTACACAGTTACCTGCCTCTGTGATCTGGTACGGTATTGCACTGGGAATTCTGGTGACGGTATTACCCACTATTTTACTTATGCAGAGTATAGAGCGATTGGGTGCAGCGCAATCAGCCATGATTTCCTCTATTGGACCAATTTTGACACTGCTTCTGGCCGTAGTATTTTTAGACGAATACCTGAATGGCTGGCAGTGGCTAGGATGTATCTTAAATATTGTTGGTGTAATGATAATTACATTAAGTAAGCGAAAGCTGCAGCATTGAATTTTACTTTTATGGAAGTTAGATATTCTGCTTGTCTATAATAGTTATTTTCATAATGTGCTAAAAGAGTGCATGAAGAATCTTAAATAACTGCGTATCAAAGTAGAATAGCAGCAACTTAATGTAAGCTGGAGCTGCCCTGCATCTCTATAGCAAATACAGTTTCAGAAAAGTAACCGCCAGATTTGGCCATTTTTTAATTCCGGAAAAGTAAAATGGATAACTCTCAGGATATTAGCCAGAACAGACCACTGCTCTGGCTAATGGCAATCGCATGTGGGCTATGTGCAGGAGTAAATTATTATTGTCAGCCACTGGTACATTCTATTCAGCAATATTTTGCCGTAACTGAGGCCCAAGCAGCTTTAACTGTTACTTTTGCTCAGGTCTCTTATGCGCTAGGCTTGCTGTTTATTGTACCTTTAGGGGATATTCTCAATAAAAGCAGATTTATTCCTTTACTCATGTTTTTTGCTGCTATTGGTCTGCTTCTTTGTGGTTTTGCTATCAACCTGCCTATGCTCTGGGTTGGCACTGTTATAGCAGGTCTGTTTTCAGTTGCTGCTCAGGTGCTCATTCCATTGGCTACCATGGCGGTTCAACCGGAAAAGACCGGAGAGGTCGTTGGTTTTTTAATGAGTGGCCTGTTAATCGGGATACTTCTTTCAACCAGTCTGGCAGGCGTATTATCCAATCTATTTGAATGGAACATTATTTATTTGGCTAGCGCGGTCATGATGTTATGCCTGGCTTACCTGCTAAAAAGTCGGCTGCCTTATGTCATGCGTTTCAAGATGGGCTATCTGCAAATTTTTAGTTCAATGGCCAGCCTGATTAAAGAAGAAAAACGTCTGGTCTTACGCTCACTCGTCGGTGGGTGCGCATTCGCTTCAGTCAGTACACTTTTTTCAACAATTGCAGTATTACTTTCAGGGCCTGCATTCCAGCTACCTGACTTTATGATTGGCTTGATACCTCTTATGGGCATATTTGGTGCCTTATCCACCCAGTGGATTGGTAAACAGGCAGATAAAGGTTATACCCGGATTCTTACCTGGATCGGTTGCGGGCTATTAGGTATCAGCTGGATTGCATTTTATTTTACCCAGTATAGCTTAATAAGTTATGTCACTGGCTTCGGTATAATCCATCTGGGTTTGGCAATAGTGCATAGCTGCAACCAGAATATTGTTTTCCGGCTACGCCCAGATGCCAAATCCCGTTTAAATGCCATTTACATGACCATGTATTTTATTGGAGCTGCGGGCGGTTCTGCATTAGGAATTTATGCTTGGCATCATGGGGGATGGCTGATGACCTGTCTGGCTGGTTTCTCTTTAGCTCTAGCTGCAACAATATTTGCCCTGATTGACCAGTTAATCAAGCATGAGCCGCAGCAGGCTTAAAAAATTTTGATCACCTAGAAGCTAGCAAACTGCAACTTGAGGATAAAAAGGCTGCTGGCTATGGCTAAAACATTCTCCATGTTCCAGCATGATTAAAATTAACACAGGAAGCAATGTAGTCAGGATACGGGAAGCCAGCTCATTCAGCTCAGCCTGTAACTGGCTTTTGCAGGTGATGCCACCTTGCAGAATTTGAGTATGTAGCGTTATTAATCTTGCAAATACTATTTCTAGTAATGCAGCAGTGTCTTTATGTCTGAATATCTGTTCACAGTTTTGCTGCTCCTGTAAATCTTGCATCTGCCATTCTGGCTGTGTTAGCTGGCCATGACGATATTGCCAGTAGGACTGCCGGCTATATTGACTCATCAGGTAAGTCTGTATAGCTGGATAAAGCCTTCCCCATAAAGTTCGCTCAAGTTTCCCTTCTACATCATATTGCAAGAGTGATTTTAAAAATAGGCAGAGTTCTTCTTGATGTGAAATTTGGTTTATTTTTGAGGTCACATATAGGGCCTGTAAGCTAATCCACAGGCTAAGTATCTTTAGCCCGGGATTTTCATCGAGATCAATCGATTGCTTCAACCAGCTGATGCTACGCTGCATCCGCAAATTAAAATGCTCAGGATATTCGGCTTTTTTTTCTCTGAAAACCTCTTCTAGCACTAACATTGCCTACCCCACTTATGATTATTTTATCTTGTCTATATTTTTAAAATAGCGCTAAAGCTGAGGTTACTTCAAATACTTATTGTGACCAGAGGTTAATTTTATTTTATACCTCGTGATTTGGCCCTACAGTTAAAAGCTTACCCTGTTGTATCAGATCTAAACCCCGTATAATACGCCTCTTCGTTTTTCTGTTAGCTTCAGGTCCGGATATGCAAATTCTTCAGTCACCTCAGCCTCGTATTTCGGTTGCGCCGATGATGGACTGGACGACCCGTGACTACCGTTTCTTTGCTCGCCTGTTTAATCCAAATGTGATCCTTTATACTGAAATGGTCACGACTGGAGCGATCTTATTTGGAGATGCTGGCCGCCATCTAAATTACAATCGGGAAGAACATCCGATTGTACTCCAACTCGGTGGCTCCAATCCAAAAGATTTGGCCACATGTACAAAGATGGCTGAGGACTGGGGTTATAATGAAGTCAACCTGAATGTCGGCTGTCCAAGTGACCGGGTACAAAATAATAAAATTGGTGCCTGCCTGATGGCAGAGCCTGAGCTGGTGGCAGAATGTATTTCAGCGATGCGCCAGGCAGTTAATATTCCAGTTACGGTTAAACATCGAATCGGAATTGATAACATGCAATCTTATGAAGAGATGCTGCATTTTGTGGACACAGTAGCAAAAACTGGTTGTAATAATTTTATTGTGCATGCCCGTATTGCCCTATTACAAGGATTATCTCCAAAAGAAAACCGTGAAGTTCCACCTTTGCGTTATGAGGATGTCTACCGGTTAAAACAGGAACGTCCTGACCTCACGATTGAAATTAATGGCGGCGTTAAAACTTTAGCTGAGACACAAGAGCACTTGAAACATGTAGATGGTGTCATGATTGGCCGTGAAGCCTACCATAATCCTTATCTGCTGGCCGAATTAGGTGAGCTCTGGAATTTACCCATGCCAGACCGTTTTGAAATTATGGAACAGATGCTTCCTTATATTGCCAAACGGCTAGAAGAGGGTGCACCACTATCTGTGATTACCAGGCATATTTTAGGTTTATTCCAGTATTTACCTGGAGCCCGAAAATGGCGTCAGGCTTTAAGTGGAGGAAATGCCAAAACTTATGCCGATGTCGAAAGTGCGATTCAGAATATTAAGGCTGCCATGCAGCGCACTGAAGATTACCTGAAAGAACAACATATTTTTTAAACGTTAAAGCCCCTGTTTAAGGGGCTTTATTTCTAAAAGCATATTATAAAATACAAGCAGTAGCGTTACTGTTTTGCCTTAATTGCTTCAAGTTTTCTCAAAACCTCTGCGACTGCCACCATGGCAAAACTTGAAGTTACCACCACAGCAGAGCCATATCCTCCACAGCGCAGCCCTGCACTAGCACAAACTTCGCTACTGGAAAACGGATTATCAATTGAATAAATACAGATAATGCCGAATTTCTCTTTTGGCTTTTTGCAAATTCCTTTACTGCGTAACTGGGTACGTAGTTTAGCCAGCATAGGATCCTGTTCGGTTTTTGACAGATCTGCCACTCTGATTTTAAGCGGGTCAAGCTTGCCTCCTGCTCCACCAGAAACAATCAGAGGGATTTTATTAAAGCGGCAATGCAGCATGAGGGCCAGTTTAGCTTTGACATCATCAATACAGTCCAGTACCAGATCAGGCGCCATAGCAAGTATCTCTTTTACATTGTCCGAAGACAGGTAGTCATCAACCAAGTTGACCTTAATTCTGGGGTTAATGGAATAGCAACGTTCAGCCATGACAGCAATTTTTTCCTGTCCCAAGGTAGCGGTCATAGCAGGTAACTGCCGATTAATATTAGATGCAGCTACCACATCCATATCGACCAATGTCAACTCACCTATGCCGGAACGGGCCAAAGCTTCTACTGCCCAGGAACCTACACCGCCGATTCCAATCACCATAACATGACTGTGTTCATAGTAATTAAATGCCTCATCTCCATAGATTTTGGCCACACCCGCAAATCGGCGCTCATATTCATCGTTTCGGAGAAGTTCAATCATTACATTCCATGAAAATATTACAGATCACTCTATTTTAACGGGAATGACCTCAGTGTGACAGCTCATAAGATCCAAAAAATTTCTGCTGCGTGAACCATATAAATGATATAAAGCTCAGGCAACTACTCTTCAGGAAGCGATCAAATGCCGCAGCACATAATGGAGAATGCCACCGGCCTTAAAATACTCGACCTCATTAACAGTATCGATACGGCACAGAACCTTAAAACTTGATTGCGTTCCATCAGGTTGTTCTAGCTCTACCCTTAGAATCTGCTGCGGTGACAAGTCATCAGATAAACCATGAATTGACAGAATTTCATCACCATTAATATTGAGTGAAGTCCTGCTTTCATCTGGCATGAACTGTAAAGGTAACACTCCCATACCCACCAGATTGGAGCGGTGAATTCGCTCAAAACTCTGGGCAATAACAGCTTTCACTCCCAGTAAATTAGTTCCTTTAGCTGCCCAGTCACGTGATGAACCTGTGCCATATTCCTTACCTGCTATAATAACCAAGGGTGTGTTTTCTGCCTGATATTGCATGGCCGCATCATAAATAGACATTTTCTTATGAGTGGGTATATGGAGTGTATTGCCACCTTCTTCACCACCCAGCATTTCATTTTTAATCCGGATATTGGCAAAAGTTCCGCGCATCATTACTTCATGATTACCACGGCGTGATCCATACGAATTAAAGTCTTTTGGCTCTACACCCAGTTCCTGCAAATAACGGCCTGCCGGGCTGTCTTGCTTGATATTTCCCGCCGGTGAGATATGGTCAGTAGTGACTGAGTCCCCCAGAACAGCCAGTATTCGTGCTTTTTCAATATTTTTAACCGCTTGTGGGGGCTGATCAATTTTTTCAAAAAACGGTGGATGACGGATATAGGTAGAGTGCTCATCCCACTGATAAGTTTTAGTTTCGGGAATTTGCAGAGATTTCCAGTTTTCTTCACCTTCAAAAACAGCCGCATATTCTTTATGAAACATTTGGGTATTTACATAATGCAAGGCCTCTTCAATTTCAGCTTGGGTCGGCCAGATATCCTTCAAATAAATTTTTTCGCCATTTTTTCCTTCACCAATTGGTTCAGAGCTTAAATCAGTGCGAATATTTCCAGCCAGACCGTAGGCGATCACCAGAGGGGGAGATGCCAGCCAGTTCGTTTTTACCAGTGGATGAACACGCCCTTCAAAATTACGGTTCCCAGAGAGTACGGCGGCTACATTTAAGTCAAAGTTCTGGATTGCCTCTTCGATAGGTTCTGGCAAAGGGCCTGAATTTCCGATACAGGTGGTACACCCATACCCTACCAGGTTATAACCCAGCTGATCGAGATAAGGCATCAGTCCAGATGCTTTCAAATAATCAGTCACAACTTTGGAGCCTGGAGCCAGAGAGCTTTTTACCCATGCTTTCCGTTGCAAGCCTTGTTCTACTGCTTTTTTAGCCAGCAAACCTGCTGCCAGCATGACACTCGGATTTGATGTATTGGTGCATGAGGTAATGGCTGAGATCACCACATCACCATGAGAAAGGAAGTAATTTTTACCCTCTATTACGCAGCAAGGATTAGAATGGGGTAAATTGGCCTGTTCTGCCTCAACAGCTGTTCCACCGCCCCCTTCATTTTCCAGTCGTTCCTTCTCAGCTTTAGCAGGCTTTAAATGCAGATCCATGAGTGCCTGAAAGGTATGAGGTACATCAGAAAGTGCCACTCTGTCTTGTGGGCGCTTTGGTCCAGCCAGGCTTGCTTCGACTGTACTCATATCCAGGGTTAACGTATCAGTAAAGACCGGTTCATCTCCTGCTTCGCGCCATAGGCCCTGCTCTTTACAATAGGCTTCAACCAGTTCAATCCGTTCAGCATCTCGGCCGGTCAGGCGTAAATAACCCAAGGTGACCTCATCAACCGGGAAAAAACCACAAGTTGCACCATATTCGGGGGCCATATTGGCAATAGTGGCACGGTCCGCCAGTGGCAGTTCAGCCAACGCGTCACCATAAAACTCGACAAATTTTCCAACCACCCCTTTCTGGCGTAGCATCTGGGTAATCGTCAGTACCAGATCTGTAGCTGTAATTCCTTCGCGCAGTTTTCCGGTGAGCTGAAAACCGATTACCTCAGGAATGAGCATGGAAATGGGCTGTCCTAGCATGGCTGCTTCTGCTTCAATTCCACCTACGCCCCAGCCCAGCACTCCCAAACCATTGATCATGGTTGTATGGGAATCTGTTCCTACCAGCGTATCTGGAAAAGCAAATTCTTTTCCATCTGATTCACCAGTCCATACAGTCTGTGCGAGATACTCAAGATTGACCTGATGACAGATTCCTGTGCCTGGAGGAACGACGCTAAAATTATTAAAAGCAGATTGCCCCCAGCGCAAAAACTGATAGCGCTCGCCATTGCGTTGCATCTCTACAGCAACATTGGCTTCAAAAGCATGTTCATCTGCAAAATGGTCAACCATAACAGAATGATCAATCACCAGATCAACAGGACTTAGCGGATTAATCTTTTCTGGATCAGCTCCTGCCTTTTCGACTGCTGCACGCATGGCAGCCAAGTCAACTACAGCTGGTACTCCAGTAAAATCCTGCATTAGAACCCGCGCTGGCCGATACTGAATTTCCTGAACCGAACTGCGATTCTGCTGCCATTCAACTAAAGCCTGTATATGTTCCTGCTTTACTGTAATCTGATCTTCAAAACGTAGCAGGTTCTCGAGTAATATTTTTAAAGATTTAGGTAGCCTGGTAAAATCATCCAGATGCTGCTGGGCCTGTCTTAAACTGAAGATCTGATAGTTTTTTTTTGTTGTTTTTAAAGTCGTCAGTGAATTAAAACTATTAATTGTACTGTACTTAGCCATACGGCAATCCTCCGGCTTCAACTTTGTTCTTGTCAATCATGCTCCATTTAATGTATGCCAAGAATAGGAATACAGTGTTATTGATTAGTTAATATCTGATTTTACGTTTCTAGTTCTTCGTCAGTTTCTGGCTTATATGCAAGGCAGTGAATGAGTTATGCCATAAAGTTTTGGCTAATTCCTCATGTGAGATTCCAAATATTACAGACAGTTCATCCAGTACATAAGTTAAATTACCGGGTACATTACGGGTACGCTGTTCAGTTGAAGTTTGGCAACATAGAGGCGTCATATCAGGACAATCTGTTTCAATAACCAGATATTCAGGTCCTATATCTTGCACCACTTTTCTTAATTTTTTTGCATTGGGATTAGTCACCTGCCCTGTAATGCCCAGTTTAAAACCCAAGTTTACAAATACTTTTGCCTCTTCAATACCGCCACTAAACGCATGGGCAATACCGCCCAGTTTAAACTTGTGTTTCTTGAGTAAGTTCAGTACATCAGCATGTGCTTTACGGATATGTAACAGCACCGGTTTATGATGCTGTGCTGCCAGCTCGAGCTGTGCAGAAAAATAATCCTGCTGCTTTTGAAAAACTTCTGGCTGCTTATGCTGTTTAAGTAAAGTATCTAGTCCGATTTCCCCTATAGCGACACTCTCATGAGTTTTTAGTAGATTTTCCAGCCGATCCAGATCTGAAAACTGATGCTGTTCAATATAAAAAGGGTGCAAACCTAGTGCGAGATAACTCTCTGGTGCATCTTTTAAACTATTTATATAATGATGGGTATCAACCAGGTCATTAAAGCGCGACTCCACAAAACCGATTAATACCAGCTTTTCAACTCCGGCTGCTTTAGCCTGATAGGCCAGATGTTCACGGTCTTCGTCAAAATCTGGCACATCAAAATGTGTGTGAGTATCAAATAGCGCCAGCCTGTCCATAAATTATTTGTCCGCTTCGGGCGTAGCCGGAACTGCAGTAGTTTTGACATCTGGTGGCAAGTATTCTGTTTTGATCACATCCTGTAGCTCACTGTAGGGTACTACAAGACGTGGCAGGCCAACCACATAGGGGCCAATTTCATATTCTCCATATTGTAAAATCAATCCCTGCTTGGCTAAAAAGAAATTATTAGAGAGCTTGAATTTCCAGACCTGTTCATATTCTTCTACACTACTGGCGAGCTTGTTCTCCATCACCCAGTTCTGGAAGGCACTATAAAATTTCTTTTCGAGTACTGCCTGTTGATTGCCATTTAAAATATCTTTTAGCTGTAGCTGCTGCTTTTTCACAAGATCAAAATTATAATATTGCTGAGATGCTGAGCCATGTGCACCGCCCAAGTAACTGCTAGTATTTAACACAACTGTCACCAAGGGACCTTTACTTTGAAGTACCTTGGGCGCCACGGTCAGACTGATCTGCTGGTTGGCGCTTAATGTCTTGATTTCACGGTCTAGATCTAAAAAGACATCGGCATAACGCTGCACCTGAGCATCAAAGTTTTGCTGATCAATTGGAGTAGTGGTTGAATTTGTCTGGCTGGTTTCAGGTTGGCTTTCAGCAGTATCTTTTTTTGACTGAACTTCTGAATTTTCAACCGGTTTTTTTACCATTTCACTAACGTCAAGAATCTGCTCTAGACTGCTTAAAACAGCCTGGTCTACTGCATCATCTACAAAGGCGTAATTAGAGCTGAGGCGTTTTACATCGAACTGTGGGCAGGTATTACCTTTACATTCCGGCATAGTGACAATCACATCAACCTGTTTCGCCTCTAGAACCGGTTCTTTCTGTTGAGGCACCGCAGACTTTTGTTCAGTCTGTGGCTTTTGTTCCGGTTTATCCTTCGGCTGGCATGCCGTCAAACCTATAACTCCGACCAATAAACTTAAGCTTAATACCTGTTGAGTTCTTAACATTACTGCCCACCCATTTTCGTCTTACTTTAGACCGCCTTGTATTAGCCTAATGGCTTTATTCAGTAATTCACAATTTTTTTTGTATCTCAACTTAAAACATTTGTTGATATATTTCAGGTTTAAGTATCTGCTGGGTCTGTTTGCGGTTCAGATAGATATCCAGCTGGCTGGCTTCAGGCGCTATCTCATGTGCACGATAATGTATACCTATCCCTTCTCCATCAAAAAACCAGTCTGACTGAGACCAAGATAATTTTTTAGGAGCATCTTTACGAACCTCGGCTGTCTCTTTTTCTAACCAGTCCTGATAATGCTGCTGAACCAAGGTGTTTAATGTAGTTTTTTGCTCAGGCTTTAAAATATCATTTAAACTCAAAGCTTTCTGGACTTTGCGGTCTGCTACAAAAAAATATTGCCGGTCTTTAATAGTTAGTTCTTCAATTTTACTGTCTATGCCTATTTGCAACAGTACATATTGATTACGCTGTGATGCGATACGAGTCTTCATTTTCAGCTCGTATGCACGGTTTTTAGAATATTTCGCCTGCCACTGATCTGAAGCTTTTATAAAAGCATTGACTGCCTGTTGTAAACTCAAATTCTGATTCAGATCAATCTGCTGCTGAATAATCTGTGCCTGATTTTTAGCGATCCATTGATTTAGCCAGACATCCTGAGTATTGATAGTTTGAATATCGATATCAATACAGTTTTTCTTTTCACAAAATGGCAAAGCATACTCAGCACGTTGCTCTTTAATATTTAAATAAGGAAGCACATCAGCCTGATCTATTACTTTTTCAGCATAATGTTGCTGGCTTTTTGACTCAGAGGCCTTATGTTTTTCTTCACAGCCCATAAGGCTTAGTACTGAGCAGATCAGGATAAGTGTAAAGTAGGGCTTGTTACGCATTTTATATTCCTTCTGCTCAATGAACTTTATAATAAAACAGCCTCCGAAGAAGCTGTTTTATATCATGACTATTTAGTGTTCACGTGTATTGCGGAATTCAATATCTGGCCAGCGTTCCTGCATGAGTTGCAGATTCACCCGGCTCGGCGCCAGGTAAGTCAGATGTCCACCGCCATCTACAGAGAGCTGATCATGAGCTTTTTTCTTGAATTCATTCAAGATTTTTTCATCATCACAGTAAATCCAGCGCACCGTATTAATACTGACCGGCTCATAAAGACAGTCCACCTTATATTCTTCCTTGAGGCGATAAGCCACTACATCAAACTGTAGTACCCCGACTGCTCCCACAATCAGATCATTACTGATCTGTGGCATAAATACCTGAGTTGCACCTTCTTCAGAAAGTTCTTTCAGCCCCTTTTGTAGCTGCTTGGATTTTAAAGGGTCTTTAAGACGGACTCGACGGAACATTTCAGGTGCAAAGTGTGGAATACCGGTAAAATGCAGACTTTTGCCCGAGGTAAAAGTATCACCAATCTGAATAGTCCCGTGATTATGAAGCCCAATAATATCACCCGGCCATGCTTCTTCCAGATGCTCACGTTCACCTGCCAGAAAGGTCAGTGCATCACTGATCCGCACTTCTTTTCCAATGCGGACATGATTCATCTTTAGACCTTTTTCATATTTACCCGAACAGATTCGCATAAAGGCAATTCGGTCCCGATGTTTGGGATCCATATTTGCCTGAATCTTGAAAACAAAACCAGAGAATTCTTCTTCAGTCGCTTCAACTACACGCTCCTGTGCCGGATGTGCCTTAGGCTCAGGTCCCCAACCAATAAATGCATCCAGCACGTGATCTACACCGAAGTTGCCCAATGCAGTACCAAACAGCACAGGTGTCTGTTTACCTTGCAGGAACAGGTCACGGTCAAATGGATCGCTCGCCATTTGTACCAGCTCCAGTGACTCTTCAAAAGCAGCAAAGGCCAAATCGCCTACTTTTTCACGAATATCGGGATGATCGTAGCCGTCACGTACTTCAATCTCAGTAATCACTGAGCCGAAGCCATGCTTGTATAGGTACAGCTTGTTTTCCGCAATGTGATATACCCCGGCAAAATCACGCCCCATACCCAAGGGCCAGGTAATTGGCACACAACGGATTTTGAGAACATTTTCAATTTCGTCAAGTAATTCTAGGGGCTCACGGATTTCACGGTCCATTTTATTGACGAAAGAAATAATCGGCGTATCACGCATCCGACAGACTTCCATTAATTTAATGGTTCGCTCTTCTACACCTTTCGCCCCATCAATCACCATTAATGCAGAGTCAACGGCTGTCAGTGTACGATAAGTATCTTCCGAGAAATCTTCGTGTCCTGGCGTATCAAGCAAGTTAATTACATGATTTTTATAGGGAAACTGCATCACTGATGTAGTAATCGAAATTCCCCGCTCTTTTTCCATTTCCATCCAGTCAGAAGTCGCTGCACGGTCCGACTTACGACTTTTAACCATACCTGCTACCTGAATAGCTTTACCCCATAACAGGAGTTTCTCGGTCATGGTCGTCTTACCGGCATCGGGGTGCGAAATGATGGCAAAAGTCCTGCGCGCCTTTACCTGACTGATTAATTCATCTTTAAACATTGATAAAAATCTGCATTTGTACACATCCTGTCTAAAACATCAACGTGATGTTCTGAAAGCATGTGAGAGAAAAATTTGAAATTGGCGCAATTGTAGCAGATCAAGACTGCTTTTAAATCGGTAGTTGTATGGCAGTTTTATTTTTGAGAGTTTTTATCTTTTAGAGTTGAACGCTTTGTTTATAAACTTTTAAGCGCTCAACCTCAACAGGCGCACCTAATAGATAACCTTGTAATTGCTGACAACCTAAACGTGTCAGAATTTCCGCCTGCAGTGGTGTCTCCACACCTTCGGCAGTGACAATCAAGCCAAGTTTTGTCGCTAACTGAATAATACTTTCTAGAATAATTTCTTCTTTATTCCCCGGCTTTAACCCGACAATAAAACCCCGGTCAATCTTCAATTCATCTACAGGTAAATCTTTTAAATACAGCAGACTTGAATGTCCGGTACCAAAATCATCAATCGCAAGACGGATTCCCATTTTTCTGAGTCGCTCAAAACTACGAATACTCAGTTCAATATGATGCATGGCAGTAGATTCAGTAATTTCAATAATCAGGTTATTTGGCTGGATCCTGTACTTTTCCAAGAGGTTTTCCAAGGTATCAAACAGCTTCTGATGCTCGAACTGGATTGCAGAGAGATTAACAGCAACCGGACAGAGGCTGATTCCATTTTGTTCCCAATACTGGATCTGTTTGCAAGCTTCTTCAAGCGCCCAATATCCCATCGGAATAATCAGACCGGTTTTTTCAGCCCCTTCTATAAACATATTAGGGCTAAGCAGGCCCAAGGTAGGATGCTTCCAGCGAATTAAAGCTTCTACCCCACAAACTTCATAGGTTTTAGCTGAAAATTTGGGTTGATAAAACAGGATAAATTGCCGCTCTTCTACAGCTTTATACATATCATTAATCAGTTTAGACTGACTTTGAGCTTCATACTGATGCACAGAATAACTAAAGACAGCATAGGTATTGCGACCCTGTTCTTTCGAAGCCAGCATAGCAGCATCTGCATTGATCAACAGATCCTGCAAATTAGTACCATGCTCTGGATAAATCGCAATACCGATACTGCACGAAATATTGATTTCCTTGCCCGCGATCAGATAGCTTGCCTGAATTAGGCTTAAAACTTTTTCAGCATAATAAATGGCACGTTTACGTCCAGTATTTTCAATGATCAGGAGAAATTCATCTCCCCCTACACGTAACAGTTTAGCCTCAGGGCCAAGATTTTGATGAATACGGGCAGCTACCTGAATCAATAACTGGTCACCTACCTGATGGCCAAAAGCATCATTTACTGCCTTGAAACGGTCCAGATCAATATATAAAAAGGCAAAACTCTTTTTATTTATTTTATGCTCAATAAATAAATATTGGGCATAATCTAGCAGAAAAAGGCGGTTAGGAAGCCGAGTCAAATTGTCCTGAACAGCCAGGTTGGCCAGTTCTTTATTAATTTCCATAAGGCGCCGGTTACGTTCTTCCAGACGCTCTTCCAGAATCGCTACCAGAAATGCTGTCATGAGTACCAGACAGGTAATAAAAACAATAGTAAATAATAAGAGTGTACGTCCTGCCTGGTAATGTTCCAGAACTTCAATCTGTCCACCGGTATAGAAAACGACACCAGCCATGGCAATATAATGAACACTGGAAATACTGAGTGCAAATACCAGCGCTACACCCAGTTTAATCCAGAACCGGTATTTAGTAGCATGCTGATATTTAAAAGCCAACCAGAATGACAATCCTGTTCCCAGTATTCCAACTAACACTGAAAGAATTACCAGCAAAAGCTGGTAATAGATCATATAGCCATGCAGGATGAGACCCATCATCCCGGTATAATGCATACCAGAGATTCCAAGCCCCATCACTACTGCAGCAAGTACCAAACGTGGTAGGGACAGAAATTCACGAGAAGTTAACCAGAGTGCAAAGATAGAAGCAGCTGAAGCAACTAAATATGAAACGATGGTTAAGGCAGGGTCAAATACTGACTCTTGGGAAAGATGCACAGCGAGAAGCCCGGCAAAATGCATTGAACAGATCGCCAGACCTAAAAACAAACCACTCCCGGCAAGAACTACATTATGATACTTAGGAAAAGTATTTTGAATTAAAAGCTCACGTAGCGAGATTGCAATATAACAGACGGCTACGGCCACCAAGACCGAGCCTAACACCAGTATGCTGTTATAATGCATATGAACCATAAACAATCCAAAACAAAATGATAATTATTCTTCTTGCAAGTTAAGTACCTTAAAGCATACCTGTTATGAGTAGCGTAAAGAATTGGTAAGATTATTTATTCCTGCATTTAGGTTAATTCTTTTTATTTTCATTATCAATTAAATAATTTCTTAAATAATGCTTTAAAAATTACCTTTTATCTGGAAAATTCTATAGAACGTTAAAATAAAAATAAATGACCAGAAAAACAGCACGAAATAATAGATGATTTATTTTCCAGTCCTTTTTAGCTCATCATTTTAAAACTCATAATAGCCATACATCCAATATGAAATATATATTCTGGAATCCGGTAAATTTTTTCGTTAACTTAGCCTGAAGTTATTTTTAAATTTGGTATTTTATAAATCTTGAGAACAATTAAAACAGATCATTATTTAACAATTTTAAGTCTCAAGATGTTTATCATGAAGTAGAATTTAAGAAAGAGTACTTAATAAAAAATTAAAAACAGAATATTTAATAATCACTAAATAGGTATTCTAATTTTTTCACTCATAAAATAAAAACCCTACATAATGCAGGGTTTTTATAAATAAAGACAGAAACTTAGTTTTTCTCTTTATCAACAATCTTGTTAGCTTGAATCCACGGCATCATTGCACGAAGTTTATTGCCTGTTACTTCAATACCATGAGCAGCATTTTGACGGCGACGCGCAGTCATGGACGGATAGTTTAAGGCACCTTCCTGAATAAACATCTTCGCATATTCACCTGACTGAATACGTTTTAATGCATTACGCATTGCTTCACGAGACTGTTCATTAATAACCTCAGTACCAGTCACATATTCACCATACTCAGCATTATTTGATACTGAATAGTTCATATCTGCAATACCACCCTCAAACATCAAATCTACGATCAGTTTAAGTTCATGCAGACATTCAAAGTAAGCCATTTCTGGTGCATACCCTGCTTCAACCAGTGTTTCGTATCCCATTTTAACCAGTTCAACCGCTCCGCCACAAAGTACAGCTTGCTCACCAAACAGGTCAGTTTCAGTTTCTTCGCGGAAAGAAGTTTCAATGATACCAGTACGGCCACCACCTACACCCGAAGCATAAGACAGCGCAACATTACGTGCATTACCTGAAGCATCCTGATGGATCGCAATCAGATCAGGAACGCCTGAACCACGCTGGAATTCTGAACGTACGGTATGGCCTGGTGCTTTCGGTGCAATCATGATGACATCAAGATCTTTACGCGGAACAACCTGGTTATAAAGAACAGAGAACCCGTGGGCAAATGCAAGTGTTGCACCTTCTTTAATATTTGGTTCAATAACATCACGATAAAGTTGTGACTGGAATTCGTCTGGAGTGAGGATCATAACCAGATCAGCCTGTTTGACTGCTTCAGGAACTTCTGAAACTTTAAGGCCAGCATTTTCTGCTTTTTTCCAAGAGGTAGAACCTGCACGCAGGCCAACCGTAACGTCTACTCCAGAATCTTTCAGGTTCAGTGCATGTGCGTGGCCTTGTGAACCGTAACCAATAATCGCTACTTTTTTGCTCTGGATGATTGATAAATCACAGTCTTTATCATAAAAAATTTGCATTTGTTATCTCCGCTATAATGCTTTTTAAATTCAGTTAGATGGTTAAAACTTTTTCGCCACGCGCGATACCTGACACACCAGAGCGAACCACTTCAAGAATGGTATTCTCTGCAAGTGCATCAATAAAACCATCTATTTTTTCTGTTGTCCCTGCAATCTGGATGGTATAGGTGGTTGGGGTTACATCCACTACCTGGGCCCGGAAAATGTCTGCGGTACGCTTGATCTCGGCTCGCGCTGCACCTAATGCTTTAACTTTAATCAGCATCAGCTCGCGTTCAATATGAGCACCTTCAGACAGGTCGACCACTTTTACTACTTCAACCAGCTTATTCAACTGCTTGGTAATCTGTTCGATCTTATGGTCATCACCATAAGTTGTTAAGGTCAAACGTGACAAGGTTGGGTCTTCAGTTGGTGCCACGTTGAGGGTTTCAATATTGTAGCCACGCTGACTGAACAAACCAACCAGACGGGAAAGCGCGCCGGCTTCGTTCTCTACGAGTACAGAGATAATATGTCTCATTTCGTGCGCTCTCCTTTTGTCAACCACATATCTTGCATAGACTGACCTGCAATCAGCATAGGATATACATGCTCAGTACGGTCTACCATGACATTGATGAAGACACACTTGTCATTGATCGCCATCGCTTCGGCTAGTTTAGACTCCAGTTCATCTGCATGATCAATTTGGATCCCAACATGACCATACGCTTCCATCAGTTTTGGAAAATCAGGTAAGGACTCGACATAAGAACTAGAATGACGACCTTCATAATTCATATCCTGCCACTGTTTTACCATACCAAGTGCACGGTTATTCAGGCAGAGAATTTTGACATTCAGGCCATACTGTTTACAGGTCGATAATTCCTGAATACACATCTGGATAGAAGCTTCACCAGTAATACAAACCACCTGCTGTTCTGGACAGGCCAGTTTGGCAGCCATGGCATATGGTAAACCTACGCCCATGGTACCCAGACCACCAGAGTTGATCCATTGACGTGGCCGCTTGTACTTATAATAAAGTGCAGCAAACATCTGGTGCTGCCCTACATCAGAAGTAATAATGGCATCTCCATTGGTCAATTTGCACAGGGTTTCTACTACCTGTTGCGGTTTCATTGAACCATCATTAGCCATTTGATATTTCAGGCCGTGTACCTTGCGCCATTCATTGATCTGGCTCCACCAGTCAGCAATTGCCTCAGGATTCGGCTTGGAAACATTCATCTGCTTCAACTGGGCCAGCATTTCCTGTAGTACCGGCTCTACTGCGCCTACAATTGGAATATGCGCCATAATCGTTTTTGAAATGGTCGCAGGGTCAATATCAATATGAATAACTTTAGAATTTGGGCAGAATTTTGCCGGATTATTGGTAACACGGTCATCAAAACGTGCACCAATCGCCAGAATTACATCAGCATTATGCATCGCCATATTGGCTTCATAAGTTCCGTGCATGCCTAGCATACCAATAAACTGAGGGTCATTACCCGGGAATGCTCCCAGTCCCATCAGGGTATTAGTCACCGGATAACCCAGAGTATGCGCCAGTTCAGTCAGCAGATGAGAAGCATTGCCCTGTACTACGCCACCGCCAGTATAAATTACTGGACGTTTGGCTGAGATCAGTTCGTCAATTGCTTTACGGATCTGACCTGCATGACCACGTGAAGGCGGCTGATAAGAACGCATCTTCACTTTTTCCGGATACTCGTAGGCAAATTTTTCAGCCGGATTGGTCGCATCTTTAGGAATATCAACCACAACAGGGCCCGGACGACCAGATGCTGCAATATAGAACGCTTTTTTAATAATTGCCGGAATTTCACTGGCATGACGGACCTGGAAACTGTGTTTTACGATTGGACGGGAAATACCGACCATATCTGTTTCCTGAAATGCGTCTTCACCGATGAGATGGCTTGCAACCTGGCCAGACAGAATGACCATTGGAATTGAATCCATATAAGCAGTTGCAATTGGAGTTACAGTATTGGTTGCACCTGGACCTGAGGTAACCAGAACTACACCAGTTTTGCCGGTAACGCGTGAATAAGCATCAGCCATATGACCTGCAGCCTGTTCATGGCGCACGAGGTAATGCTTGACTTTGTCTTGTTGAAATAGCGCATCGTAGATATGTAAAACTGCGCCGCCTGGATATCCAAAAACATGTTCAACGCCTTCATCCGCAAGTGCGCGAACGAGCATTTCACCACCAGATAAAAGTTCCAACGTGATTCACCCTAATCTTATTTGCATTATCATATGGAAGGCATAGATAAGTGCTTAATTCATTAACTGTCTGCACTGTTATAGCACACATATTTCATAGTTTTTGCCGCAATAGGAAAAAATTCTGATCGGGCTGCTGTTTGAGCGGCACAGTGATCTAAAACATGCTGGGATAAACATATTTTACGGTTTTGTACATCTCCTCGGCTAGAGGAAATGCCCATTGCGTATCATGTCACTTATTCGAAGGGTGATCGAACAGATGCATATAAAACCTGAGCAAGCATTTTTCTTGTTTCAGACTGTAAAGTCAAGATGAAAGATTGGCTTTTTTTGCTCAATAAATAGTTCGAACAATTTTTCTACTATTTTCTTAAAAAATTCATAAATATATTTTTTAACAAATAGAATCAGTATTTTAATTATAAAAAAAAGTTTGAAATCTCTTAAAAAAATTGAATATAAAAAGTTATATGCATAATCCTCTGTATAAAAAATTACCCATATTTTTCTTTCTAAATTAAATATAATGAGGCAGATTAGTCGCTGATAATTACTACCTATTTAAACAGGTATATTTTAATAGTATCTATTGCTTGGAAACGCTAAACCCTTCTCTGATTTTTATAAGGATGAAAGCCATGATATTGAATTCATTAAAGCGTAAAAGCTTGATACATCTGATTATTATCAGTACGGGTGCAGGTCTTAGCCAGCCGTTATTAGCACAGCAATATTATAAATGGGTAGACCGTAAAGGGACAACTCACTATACGACCACTCCACCGCCCAAAACAGCCAAGAAAAAAGGCAAAGTGGAAACTTATGGCTGGCATAATTCAGCCCCACTCAATACAAACCAGCCTAATACTCAAGATAGCCAAGCTGTAGCATTGCCGCAGAATATGCAGACGCCACAAGTTAATTCTGTACCATCCGGTAATTCTCAGCAAAATGGACAAACGCAGGCTATTCCAGTTCTTCCTGCTACTGCCCCTCAAACACTGGCAACTCCTTCAGAAAATGTGAATCAGCAGCCTCGTTAAGCCAATCTTTGATTAAAGTACAACTTTTCATAAAGAAAGCACCTGCAAAATTCACATTTAGGTATATTTTGCGCTATGCTTTCCACAAAATTTTTATTGCTGTTCATTAGACGTTTATGACTACTCACATTGACCCTGAATATCAAGCGAGCGCGATTGAACCTCAAGTCCAACAAGACTGGGATAATCGTAAAGTATTTAAAGTTGCCGATACGGTTGAAGGTAAGCACCGTTACATCCTTTCGATGTTCCCTTACCCAAGTGGCAAACTCCATATGGGTCATGTGCGTAATTATACGATTGGCGATGTCATTAGCCGATTTTATCGTCTGAAGGGTGAAACCGTGCTTCAGCCTATGGGTTGGGATGCGTTTGGCCTACCTGCTGAGAACGCGGCAATTGCACATAAGGTTGCTCCAGCAAAATGGACATTTGAAAATATCGCTTATATGCGAGACCAATTAAAAAAACTCGGCCTGTCTGTAGACTGGGATCGTGAATTTGCGACTTGTACACCAGAATATTATCACTGGGAGCAATGGTTATTTGTTCAGCTTTATAAAAAGGGGCTCATCTACCGTAAGCTTTCAACAGTAAACTGGGATCCGGTTGACCAAACAGTTTTAGCTAATGAACAGGTAGAAAATGGCCGCGGCTGGCGTTCTGGTGCATTGGTTGAAAAACGCGATATTCCAATGTACTACTTCCGTATTACAGACTATGCACAAGAATTATTAGACGACCTAGACACGCTAAAAGACGGCTGGCCTCAACAAGTGTTGACCATGCAACGTAACTGGATCGGTCGCTCTACTGGTATGGAAATTACTTTCCCATCTGCTAATACCGAAATTTATGCTGACGGCCTAACTGTTTATACAACACGTGCTGACACGCTTATGGGCGTGACATATGTTGCTGTTGCAGCAGAACATCCTCTTGCGCTTAAAGCTGCTGAAAATAACCCTGAATTGGCTGCATTTATTGAAGAGTGCCGCATGGGTTCAGTTGCAGAAGCAGACTTGGCAACAGCCGAGAAAAAAGGCATGGCAACAGGCTTGTTTGTAAAACACCCTGTAACTGGTGAAGAGCTTCCTGTCTGGATCGCAAACTACGTATTAATGTCTTATGGTTCTGGCGCAGTCATGGCTGTACCGGCACATGATGAACGTGATTTTGAATTTGCCAACAAATTCAACTTGCCAATTAAGCAAGTGATTGATGCCAAAGGTGCTGACGATGCAGACTACTCTGCTACCGAGTGGCAAGAATGGTACGGTTCTAAAGAAGGTAAACTTGTTAACTCTGGCGAGTTTGACGGTCTAGAATTCCAAGCTGCATTTGATGCATTCCTTGCGAAATTAGAACCACAAGGTTTAGCAAATTCTAAAGTTCAATTCCGTTTACGTGACTGGGGTGTTTCTCGTCAACGTTACTGGGGTTGTCCAATTCCAATGATTAACTGTGATACTTGTGGTCAAGTCACAGTTCCAGAAGATCAACTTCCGGTTGTATTGCCGACTGACGTTGTTCCAGATGGTTCAGGTAACCCGCTTAATAAAATGCCTGAGTTTTTCGAGACCAAATGTCCTTGCTGTGGTGGCGATGCACGCCGTGAAACAGATACATTGGATACCTTCGTAGAGTCATCTTGGTACTATGCGCGCTATGCATCTCCAGACTTCACTGGCGGCATGGTTAAACCTGAAGCAGCTCAAAACTGGCTACCTGTAAACCAATACATTGGTGGTGTTGAACACGCGATTCTTCACTTACTTTATGCGCGTTTCTTCCACAAATTAATGCGTGATGAAGGTGTTGTACAAGGTAATGAGCCATTTACCAACTTGTTAACTCAAGGCATGGTACTTGCAGATACGTTCTATCGTGAAGCAGAAAATGGTAAGAAAACTTGGTTTAATCCTGCTGATATCGAACTCGAACGTGATGAGAAAGGCCGCATCATTTCTGCAAAATATACAGGGGATGGTCAAGGAGTGATTATCGGCGGACAAGAAAAAATGTCCAAGTCGAAAAATAACGGTATTGCCCCGCAAGCCATTATTGATCAATACGGCGCAGATACAGCTCGTGTATTCATGATGTTCGCTGCCCCACCAGATCAGTCACTTGAATGGTCGGATGCAGGTGTTGAAGGTGCAAACCGCTTCCTGAAACGGATATGGCGTTTAGCCACTGGCTTCCTTGAAAAAGGTAACAATGCATCAAACATCGACAAAACTGCATTGTCTGCTGCCGCGCAAGATTTGCGTCGTAAAACACATGAAACCATCCAGAAAGTTAGTGATGATATTGAACGTCGTCATGCATTTAACACAGCCATTGCGGCAATGATGGAACTGTTGAATGCCAATAACAGGTTTGAGGCAAAAGATGATAATGATGTGGCAGTTGCACGTGAATCCATCATGGCACTGCTTACATTGCTTGCTCCTTTCGCGCCACACTTAAGTCAGACATTACTGGCCAAGTTTGGAAGTGATTTAACCGCTGCACTGTTCCCTGTTGTGGATGAGTCTGCATTGGCTCGTAATACGCAGACTATTGTGGTACAAGTAAACGGTAAACTTCGTGGCAAACTTGAAGTTGCTGTCGATATTTCTAAAGAGGAACTGTTGGCTCAGGCCAAAGCCCTGCCAGATATCCAGCAGTTCCTGACAGGACCAACCAAAAAAGAAATTGTTGTGCCAAACAAACTGGTTAACTTGGTCGTTTAATTAAATACATAGCAAAGAGGAAATGGCATGCACCTGGCCCAACGTTTAGCAGCAATTGTTTTAACTTTAGGCTTAAGTGCAGGCCTGGTTGGCTGTGGGTTTCATCTCAAGGGAACAGAACCTACAGCAATGCCTCTGGCCTATCAAAAATTAAGTCTTGTCTTACCTGCAAATGCTGAAGAGCTACAGAGTCAGTTAAGTATTTATCTGACTGCCGCAGGCATTCAGCTGACCAATTCACCAGATGCTTATGTACTTCGGGTAGTAGAATATACACCAAGACGCCAACTGCTTAATGGTAAGCTCACCGAGGTTTTACTGCGTCTGACTGTCACCATCCAGATTGAAGATCATCAGGGTAATCCGGTCACCGAACCACGTACCCTTACTGCATCACGCAGCTACCAGTATGATGTGGAAACTGTAAATACAGATAATCAGGAAGAAGGCTATTTACAGCGGCTACTAATTGATGATATTGCCCAGCAAATCAGTCGCCAGATCAGCTCTAACCGCTTGCCGCGTATACAGAATGCATCCTGACAGCCTGTAAATACAGTTTATGAAAATTGATTACCTCCAGGCTTTAAAACGTGTCGCGGATGCTCGCGGTACCTGGATCCTGCACGGGCAGGAACCATTACTGGAACAGAACTTGCTTGATGCATTTCGCCAGTCATGGCAGGTACAGGAAACTGAACGGCAGCGTTATGATATTTCCAGTGTTTCTGACTGGAAGCATGTCTTTAACGCGCTTAATAGCCTGTCATTATTTTCACAGCATCTTGCTGTTGAAGTACACGGCAATATCAAACCAGATGCTGGCGCCCTCAAGCAGCTGAAAAACTATATCCAGCATAATGAGTCTAACCTACTGTTAGTGGTGATGCCAAAGCAGGATAGTAGCAGTCTCAAATCTGCCTTTTTTCAAGTAGTTGAGGCAAATGGTGTAGTGGTGCCGCTAGTGGCGAATTATCCTAAGGAACGCCAGCAGATTTTAAGCATTGAGGCAGAAAAGCTAGGTATCCAGCTGGATCAGGAAGCCTGGCAGTGGCTCATGCAGCATCATGAACATAATCTGCTTGCTGCAAAAAACAGCCTGATGCGTGTTAGTGATACGTTTCCCGAACAGCGGTTAATTCTCACTGAACATTTATATGCTTGTTTACAGGACCAGTCACGTTATAGCACCTATGATCTGAGCGATGCTTTGTTAGCTGGCAATCTGGCACAGTCAATCCGTATTTTCCAGTATCTGCTGGCCTCAGGTGAACCCATGAGTCTAATACTCTGGACTATTAGCCGTGAAATGCGGCTATTGATGCAGTTATTTGAGCAACCACAGAATGCACTGCAACTGGGCATTTGGAAGACTAAAATCTCCAGTTACCAGCAGGCTTTACGCCGTCTTAATCCGAGACAGTTTTTAACCTGGCCGGGTTTGCTGTTGCACATTGATGCTGCAATTAAGGGCATGAGTGAAGAAAATGCCGAGCATCTCTGTCAGCAGGCAATTGCCGAACTATGCGGTGTTAGCCTATTTGAATACTCAGCCTGATTAAAACAGTTGAGTAAATGTAACTCATTATCAGATATTTAAAAAAATTCAATATTTATCCTCATTTTATTCTTATACTTAAACAAATTTTTTCCCTTAACCTGAATCATCATGCGAAAAATAAAGCCAACCAAAGCGATTATCATCGCAGTCAGTATTGCCGTAATTGCAGCCCTTGCCTGGTATTTTCTGAAGCCGGAACCTGAACAGCCGCAATATATTACCGCTGAGGTCACACGCGGCAATATTGAAGATTCGGTACTGGCAACAGGTATCCTGGAAGCGACCCAAATGGTTAATGTCGGGGCCCAAGTTTCTGGTCAGGTCAAAAAAATGAATGTGAAACTGGGAGATCAGGTAAAGCAAGGCCAGCTGATTGCACAGATTGATTCGATTCGTCAAGAAAATGAAGTTAAGACCGCTGAGGCGAATATCAAAAACCAGCAGGCGCAGCTGGCGGTCAGACAGGCCAATCTGGCTAAAGTTGAAGCTGAGTACCAGCGCCAGCGAAACATGTACGCACAGGATGCTACCTCACGTGCTGAATATGAATCCGCTCTCGCCAGTTATCGTACTGCTCAGGCAGAAATTGCAGCAATTAATGCCCAGATTGAACAGTCGCGTTTAACCTTAGCTACCGCGCGTGAAGATTTAGGCTATACCCGCATTGTAGCACCAATGGATGGTACTGTCGTTGCGATCGTGACTGAAGAAGGTCAGACCGTAAACGCAAACCAGAGTGCACCTACCATTGTTAAGCTGGCAAAACTCGACAATATGACTATCAAGGCTGAAATTTCTGAAGCTGATGTAATGAAAGTAGAGCCTGGCCAAAAAGTCTATTTTACGACACTAGGTGATAGTGAAACTAAACACTATGCCAGCCTGCGTCAGGTTGAGCCTGCGCCAACCTCAATCAATTCAGAAACTACCAATAATACTTCAAGCTCATCCAGTACTGCAGTGTACTATAACGCACTATTTGATGTGCCCAATGAAGATGGCAAGCTGCGTATTGATATGACTGCACAGGTCTACATTATTCTGGCAGAAGCCAATAACGTGTTAACTGTACCGGCTTCTGCCCTTACAACTGCCAACCGTCCACAACGTACACGTGGTGAAGGCAGTAGCGCAGCAGGCGGTGATAAACGCCCAGATAGAAATACTGATAATAAATCTGCAAACCCGAACCGCCCGCAACGTCTTAACCTGACTGCCGAGCAGCGTCAACTGGTGGCACAAGGTAAAGCCAAACTCTCGAGTGTCAGGGTATTACAAGCTGATGGTAGTAGCCGTCCACAACAGGTACTGGTGGGTTTGAATAACCGAGTCACTGCAGAAATTATTGCAGGGCTCAAACAGGGTGATCAGGTCATCATTGCAGATGGTTCCGATAACTCGAATGAAAATGCCAAACGCAGTAACCGTGGCGGCCCAATGAGAATGTAAGCATGAGTCAGAATCAGCAGCAACCTTTACTGGAGGTCAGCCAGCTCACTCGTGAATTTCCGGCGGGTGAAGGCACTGTCCAGATTCTTAAAGGCATTGATCTAAAAATTTATCCAGGTGAACTGGTGGCTATTATTGGTCAGTCCGGTTCCGGCAAGTCGACCTTGATGAATATTCTGGGATGTCTGGACAAGCCCACCCAGGGTAGTTACAAGGTCAATGGTAAAGAAACCCGCAAACTGGAACCAGATGAGCTGGCTCAGTTGCGCCGTGAGTATTTTGGCTTTATTTTTCAGCGCTACCATCTGCTGGGTGATTTGAGTGCAGCAGGGAATGTAGAAGTTCCAGCAATTTATGCAGGTGCAGACAGCACTGAACGGCATGAACGTGCACAGAAGTTACTGACAGATCTAGGCTTAGGAGATAAGACCCAAAACCGTCCAAGCCAGTTATCTGGCGGACAGCAGCAGCGTGTTTCAATTGCCCGTGCACTCATGAATGGCGGTGATGTCATCTTGGCTGACGAACCAACTGGCGCGCTGGATAAGCATAGTGGTGTAGAAGTAATGCGCATTTTGCGTGAACTGAATGCCAAAGGCCATACGATTATTCTGGTAACACACGATATTAATGTTGCCAAAAATGCTACACGAATTATCGAAATCAGTGATGGACAGATTATTGATGACCGGCAAAACATACCGGAATATCAGGAAAATGAAGCAGCGCTAGAGCCAGTACAAACCTTAGTAAAAGAACCGCAAGCAAAAATTTCATCTTGGCGCTCGGCCTTGGACCGTTTAGGTGAAGCATTCCGTATGGCCTTACTGGCCATGAATGCGCACCGGATGCGGACCTTTCTGACTATGCTGGGTATTATTATCGGGATTGCTTCGGTAGTGTCAGTGGTAGCACTCGGTAATGGTTCACAAAAACAGATTTTGGAAAATATCAGCAGTCTGGGTACCAACACTATTACCATTTATCAGGGTCGTGGATTTGGCGATAATTCACGCTCTTCTCAGGTAAAAACCCTGATTCCGGCTGATGCCGACGCATTGGCAGATCAGCCTTATGTCCAGGGGGTTTCTCCGACAGTCAATAACAGTGTCACTGGCCGTTTTAAGGATACTGAGGCTTCGATTACTGTAAATGGAGTCAGTGATCAGTTCTTTGATGTGCGTGGTTTAAATTTCACTGCAGGGCAGGCATTTGATAAATTTGCTATTAATGAACGCTCGCAGGATGTCGTTATTGATAGTAATACTCAAAAGACCCTGTTTGCAGATGGTTCCGATCCGATTGGACAGGTCATTTTGCTCGGAAGCGTACCAAGTCGAGTGATTGGTGTAGTTGAAGCCAATGCCGGTATGTTTGGTTCCGACAGTTTAAATGTATATCTGCCCTACTCTACTGTAATGAGCCGGATGCTGGGCCAGTCCAATGTGCGCAGTATTATTGTACGGGTAAAAGATGAATATTCCAGTTCGGCCGCTGAAAATGCCATTCTGTCTTTGCTGGAACAGCGTCATGGTGCTCAGGACGTTTACAGTCAGAACTCGGATAGCATCCGCGAAACCATTGAGAATACAACCAAAACCATGACCCTGCTGGTGTCTGCAATTGCAGTAATCTCTCTGGTCGTGGGCGGGATAGGGGTTATGAATATTATGCTGGTTTCAGTCACCGAACGTACCCAGGAAATCGGGGTACGGATGGCGGTAGGAGCACGCCAGAGTGATATTCTGCAACAGTTCCTGATTGAAGCCATACTGGTCTGTATTTTAGGCGGGATTCTGGGCGTTTTGCTTTCCCTCGGTTTAGGCCAGCTGGTTACCAAGCTCTCTAACGGGTCTTTCCAGATGGCTTACTCCACCACCTCCATGATTGCAGCCTTTGTCTGTTCCAGCATGATTGGTATTGTATTTGGATTTTTACCGGCACGTAATGCTGCACAGCTTGATCCTGTTGCCGCCCTTTCAAGAGAATAAGGAGAATTTCATGTCTTTGCAGTTGACTAAACTTGCTGCCGCACTTTTTCTGACAAGTTCTCTGGTCGGCTGTGCGGCAATAGTAAAAACACCATATGAGCAGCCAAATATACAAATTCCGGGCAGCTTTCAGAACAGCCCGGTAAATGGTAAGCAAATTCATGCCGATGTTTATGCAGATCAATGGTGGACACTGTTTGGAGACCAGCAGTTAAACACTCTGGTAAATCAGGTTTTAGCCAGCAACACAGATTTAGCTGTCGCGGGACTAACTCTACGTCAGGCGCGTTTACGTGCCGAGCTGGCACGTAATGCCGAGTTACCCCGGGTAAATGCAGGTGTCTCGACAGGACATCGGATTGATCTGAATTCAGGTGATGACCAGTCGCAGGGGGTATCCCTTAGCAGTGGATTGAGTTATGAAGTGGATCTGTTTGGTCGCTTAGACCGGCAGACTGAAGCTGCACGCTGGGAAGCTGCAGCAACGGCTGAGGATTTACAGGCTACTGCCCAAAGTCTGATTGGTAACACAGCAAATCTTTACTGGCAGTTAGGCTATCTGAATGAGCGCCTGGTTGTACAGAACCAGAACCTGCAAAGTTCACAAAAGCTTTTAGATCTGGTCCGGGTACAATACCGTGCAGGTGCTGTGTCTGGACTGGAAGTAGCCCAGGCAGAACAGGCCGTACAAAGTCAGCGAGCCAGTTTGAGCCAGTTACAACAACAGCTGGTGGAGACACGCACTGCACTCGCTATACTTTTACAGATTCCGGTACAGCAGTTAAATATTCAGGAACCGCAGCGCTTACCTGTCATTCGCCTGCCTGTTATTGGCGCGGGTCTACCTGCAGAAATTTTAGCGCGTCGCCCAGATTTACGTGCTGCCGAGTTACGTTTACGTCAGGCCTTGGCAACCAAAGATGCAACTCGAGCCAGCTATTATCCTTCAATCAGCCTGACTGGAAATCTGGGTTCAACCAGTACTTCCCTGACCCAGCTTTTACAAAATCCTGCGCTAACGCTGGGAGCGAATTTAAGCCTGCCTTTTTTGCAGTGGAATGATATGAAGCGTGATTTAGCTATCAGTGAACTGGATTATGAAAAAAGTATCCTGAACTATCGACAGACTCTTTATCAAGCTTTCGCTGATGTAGAAAATGCACTCTCAGCCCGGACTGAACTGGATAAACAGGTTCGCTATCAGGAACAGAATCTGGCTTTGGCGGAACGGACTGAACGTTTATATGAGGTACGTTATCGCAATGGTGCTGTGGCTTTAAGCAACTATCTGGATGCTCAAGAAACTACTCGTAATGCTCGTATTGCCTTGGTTCAGGCTAAACAGAACCAATATAATGCTTATGTTACCTTAATGCAGGCTTTAGGTGGCAGTCCCATTCAACAGCTTCCTTGAACAGAGAAAAACTTTAAAAAAAGCTCATTGTTGGGCTTTTTTACTGATTAATACCTGTTCTTTTAAATTTTGTTAATAATCAGTGTTTAATTTCTCAAGTATTTATATGTTATTCAGTATTTAAACTTAGCCATAAATTTTTATTTCATCAGCCCATTCGACTCTAGTAAAACTTACTTTTATAAATGCCCTTAAGAACTTAAGACTAGACCTTTTTAGATTTAATGAAAATAGGACTATAAAAATAAAAACGGCCTGTAATGGCCGTTTTTAAGTAAATATCTTTTATTCAGTTTCTAGTAAAGCCTGGCTCATGCCAACTGTATTAAAACCAGAATCAACATACAGGATTTCGCCAGTGATACCAGATGCCCATGGAGAACACAGGAATAAAGCCGCATTTCCGACTTCTTCAATAGTGACATTACGGCGTAATGGCGCAACACGTTCATTGGCATCCAGCATTTTACGGAAAGATTTAATTCCGGAAGCTGCCAGTGTACGGATTGGACCGGCAGAAATGGCATTGACACGAATACCTTCAGGACCCATGCTTGATGCCAGATAACGAACACCAGCCTCTAATGAAGCTTTAGCCATACCCATGACATTATAATTAGGCATCACGCGCTCTGAACCCTGGTAGGTTAGCGTGAGTACACAACCCTGACGCGCCTGCAGTAAAGGCTTGGCAGCACGTGCCATGGCAATCAGGCTGTAAGCACTAATGTCATGTGCAATACCGAAACCTTCACGGTCTGTAACTTCGGTAAAATCGCCATCGAGTGTATGTGCCGGAGCAAAGCCAATTGAATGCACTAAACCATCCAGACCATCCCAGTGCTTTGCCAGCTCGGTAAAGGCTGTTTCGATTTCAGCATCATTCGCCACATCACAAGGAAATACCAGTTGAGAACCGAACTGTTCAGCAAAATCATCCACACGTTTTTTTAATTTTTCATTCGGATAGGTAAAAGCCAGCTCAGCTCCTTCACGATGCAGTGCCTGTGCAATACCAAATGCAATCGATAACTTACTCGCAATACCCGCAATTAAAAAGCGTTTACCTGCCAATAATCCTTGTGCCATGGGATTCTCACTTTAAATAATTTGTCTGCATAATGCCAAGTCTTGACTAATTGTGAAATTGCATAAAGCACCTTTTTTCGTATTTTTTCTTTTTATAAAAAATTGCCTCAATACATGAGGCAATTTTTGCAAATTTTATAGAGAAAAATCAGTCATTCGATAACAGACCGATCAAACGCAGGAATGATATATACATCCAGACTAGAGTAGCCAGCAAGGCAATACCACACAGCCATTCCATGGATTTTGGTGCACCTTGGGCTGTGGCTGTCTCAATCAGGTCAAAATCCAGAATCAGGTTTAATGAAGCAATGACTGCAACAAATACGGCGAAACCAATACCTAGCCAGTTACTCTCAAACAGGTAAGGAATGGCCGAACCAAAGGCAAACTGCATGATGAGCTGAATGACGAAGACAATACACAGTGCCAAGGTTGCAGACATCACCACTGCTTTAAATTTTTCAGTCGCACGGATAATCTGCATACGGTACAGGGCAAACATGACCAGTGTAGTCACAAAGGTAGCCAGTAAGGCCTGAAGTGGTGCGCCTGGGTATTTCAGTTGAAATACAAAAGAAATACCGCCCAAGAAAGCACCTTCAAATAAAGCATAAGGAACGGCCAGTGTGGGAGCAGTATTAGGCTTAAACGTTGTCACCAATGCCAGAATCAGCCCCCCAAACATACCGACCAAGGCTGCTGAATAGGCCAGGTTAGCATTGGCAGTCATAGCGCAGTAAAAGAAGAGCGCAATACCGACTACAGCAGATACAACAGTCAGCATCACTGATTTTTGAATTGCGCCCCGGATGGTCATAGGCCGGTTGAAATCACTATAGGTTTCAACCCGGGTTAATACAGGGTTATTACTTTGCATAATTGAACTCAACATTTATTGTAATTTAGGGATAATCAAATTTTAAACCGAATTTCTTTTGTGCCGATGAAGAGCTTGCTTCTTTTTGTTAATTTAAGCTATTTCATTATAAATAGATTTATCTTTTATTAAAGTTGTCAAAATAAGCACTTAAATTACTTATCTCTATTTAATACTCATAAAAACTACTGGTCTCTGAATTTATACATAGTTATTGAACTGGAACCAGCTGATAGTAACCAGAGGATAGCGCCCAGCGGTAACCTCTTGGTGGAGCAGGTAATTTCGGCTCACTTCCCTCATCAATAATATATTGGCTTCCCTGATACTGAGTTGGAAATTGACTATTCAAGATCACCTGTCGCTGATTACTGTATTCATAGTGTCTAGGTAGCTCGTAACGGTACTCAACATAAGGCCCTCTCTGCTGTGGATAAGAATATTGAGGATGAGGCCGATGCGGACCTGTGCCCCATTGTGGAGGTCTTTGATGAGGCGGACGGTACTGTGGCGGAGGCAATGGCTTCGTAGGGCGCTCTACACCTCGATAATTTCCCCAGCGGTTACTGCTGTCAGCAAAAACAGATAATGCCATTCCCAAACACAGGCTGCCAAGGACAGCTAGACGCAATAAGTTATGCATGGCAGTACTCCAGATCCATATATTTCTATCTTAGCCCTAAAATATGAATAAAAAATAAACATTTTTTAAATATCTTATTTTCCAAACTGAAAGAACTGGCTGAAATCGGGTAAAAGCAAAAATATGCTAAGATGCGTTTTTGTTTTGCTATGGGAAACAGGTCTGTGTCTGACTTAAGCTTTGAACGGCTCTATCAATTTTTCAGTAGGGTTCCATGTGTACAGGAACAGCGAATTGCAGCACATGGAAATGATGGTGAACATGCCTGGTGGTTCAAATTTTACATCGATATTGAACACCCGCTAGCTTGGCAAACCGTACAGGAATTGGGCCATGTTTTGAATTATCTATCGACCAATGAACGCCTGCCCACACAGTTTTTACCCGTTTCACCTCCACCTTATATGAATGGAGCAGCCAAGGACTTTCTCGCTTGGGTAATTCAATGTAATCATGCAGATTTTCCACCTGATGTGGTTTGCGACTGGCTAGAAGCCCGCTTGCCGAATCCAGTGGATGATGAAAGTCAGTGGCATATTAAAACTGACCTGAGTGAACTGGAGAATTTGACACCTGCCGAACTTGATCAGTTGATCCCGCCCACTCACTGATTATTTTATCGGGCACGAGATTATATAAACCTCCTGCCCTTTTTAGAATATTCTAAAAAGTGGATATACCACTCCACTCCATAAAACGATATGTCCAGTATTTTAATTTTGAGTGATCAGCATATTGAGAATAAGGTACGCTCATAGACCGTCCATTCAGGTTAGACCAAGCTGTATCAAAATAGCGTTGAGCATCAACAAAAACCTGTGCTTGCGGCTGACCAACTACTCTTAAATCTGTTTCCAGATTATAATTTTTCAAATTTCTTGCAGTAAAGTTGGCAGAGCCGGCAATTATTTCACTTTGATTCTCACCACGTTTCAACAGTATTTTGCTATGGCATTGCTCGCCTTGGGTATTACACCAGCGTAAAGGAATCCCCACCTGATGCAGCTCCATTGCTACTTGACGGTTAGGTATACCATTTTTCTGGCGGCCAAAAGCATCTTTATTCGGATCAAGTAGTATCCGCAATTTTACCCCCCGCCCATGGGCAGCAATTAATGCCTTAATAATATGCCGTTCCGAAAGGTAGAACATGGCCAGATCAATCTGTTCATTAGCCTTGGCAGAATTGATTAAATCCAGAGCTTTCCGGTAAATTGCTTCTTCTGTAAGAACCTGAACCTGAGGATAATTTGAATCCTCTTCAAACTCACCGACTACTACAACTGGCGCTTCTCCTTGAGACATTCTGGCTACAGCCTGCTCAGTTTTCAGCACATCCATAGCGGTATTGCCTGTTACGACCAGTCCAATGTTGGAGTGACGTGAACTGCCATCATGCGGATTGGCTGAAGTAACCAGTGCTTTCCAGCCAGCTTCAGTGTCAACCACCAGTGTTTTACGATGATTGGCTTTAAAATTAATGAGATGCAAATAGCTGCGTAAAGTTACCTTTTCCTGCCCGAACGGGTTGGGAAGCCAGCCTTTCTCTGGATTATTCCCTAATCCCTGACAGCAGATATACCAGAAACCTGACCATAATGGATTAGAAGCCCGCAATGGTGTTAAGTCAGTTTCTATAACCTCAATACCACTTTTACGCAATTGTCGGTAATGTTCAGGCGCAATTCCCCCATAGACTGAATTTATCGGGTCAGTAATCACGGTAATATCAATACCCGGAATTTGTCGGCGCTTACTGATCAGCGCATTGGTGAGTTCTTGGGTGAGAGGACGGTGAGTAATCTTGGCGGCACCAATTTCGGGATTATATAAAAACATATCCAGCACAATGGTCGTGCGGGCTTCCTGAATCAGTTTCAGCATTTCATTGAATATCTGCTGGTCCGCCTGCTGCCGTCCCTGAATATCAATATAGGTTTCATCGGCAAGAAACTTAATATTGGCATGGCGCAACCGGCCTTCGAAGTCCAGTCCTTCTGGTAGAGGTTTATAAATATGATAAATGGCTGAAGCGAAGTACCCTACAGCCATTAAGGCTATAATCGTAGCGATATAACGGCGGCCTGACCAGTTCAGTTTATGATGAATTCGATGAAAGATACGCATATGATAAAACCTAACCCAATCGGTTCAGGCTAGGTTTTATCAGCTGATTTTTCAAGAGCTTTTTCGTGAGCCATTTTTATTTAAATAGCTCAGGCCCTTTATTTAAAAGTTAAAATCCAGCCCGACAGTAAAGTTACGGCCAACCTGTGGAATATTTGAAAGGAAAGAAGCGTGGTTATAAACCGTTTCATCCAGCAGATTATTGGCTTTCACATAGATGCGGTAATCGGTTTTATCTGTCGCTCGTGCCGAATAGGCCAAGCCCAGATTGACCATGTTATAGCCTTCTGTTTCAGTTTCATACGCCGCAATTTTGTCTTGGGTAAAGACATGGTAATACTCAGCCATACCAGAGAAACCATCACCAAAGTCCGCATCAATCTTGCTACCTAGACGTCCGCCCGGAATCCGTGGTGCATTACCTTCTGTTTCGATCTTGCCACGAACATAATCACCAAATAGACTGGCTTTATAGCGTGGCGACAGCTGATAGGACACTTCACCTTCAGCACCATAAAAACGTGCTTTATCTTGTGTATATTCAACCAGGCGGAAGTTTTCGAAGCGGTCCAGTGTCTGAGCATAAATATAGTCATCAAACCAGTTATGGTAAGCATGAACATGATAATTCAGCTTGTCGCCCTCATAATGAAAACCCAGTTCGATATTATTTGATTTTTCTGTGTCCAGATTCTCATTACCGATTTCATAGGTATTGGTGGCCAAATGCTTGCCTTTGGCATAAAGTTCCTGAGCCAGAGGTAAACGCTCCTGATGCGAGGCAACCAGTGACAGTTTATAATCAGGCAAGAATTCCCAGTTAGCAGCGCCTGAATAAGAAAAGGCATGATCATCATAATTTTTTTGTGGTGAATCAATCTCAATCTTTTGCTGATCAAAACGCGCTGCCAGCTCAAAATGTACATCATTCCACTGGGTGTGTTCTAAAGCAAATAGGCTCCACTTATCTGTTGTGGTTGGCCCGGCAAATAAAGATTCTTCACCAGTAATATTCAGCTTCTGACGACCAAATTGCGTACCGATGACGCCTTCCCATGCTGCGACCGGCTGATGCACCAGTTCCAGACGCGCATCATAACCCGTACTTTTAAATGTGGTAGCTGCTTACCCTCTTCAATTTCATCATGTTTGTAGTCGGTATAGCTGGCTTGAGCACGTAATTTTTTAAATCCGGCAAAAGGATCATCCAGCTCGGTTCTAAAATCATAGCGTTCAGACTTCAAATCAACCCAAGGACCGGCATGATCATGATCCTCTTCATGACTGTGCTCGTGTTGATGCCCCTCTTCATCATGATGATGTTCATCACCACAATCTAGATGAGGCCTACCGGATAAATGGGCTTCACAGCTTTCATATTCATGACTATGTCCAGGTAAACCATACTGGTCCTGGCGGTTCGTATAGGAAAGGCCGGTAAACCCGCGATCATGAATCCAGGAAAGTCCGACGCTGGCTGTATCGGATTGTGCGAAGGTATTATCAACCCTGCGTTCTTTTACCAGATGGCTGTGGTCGCCGTGGCTATGCTCATGATAATAGTCTGGCGCAATATAATTGTTGGCATCACGTTTTAGCCCTTCAACCCGAAGTGCCACCTGTTCTCCCAAAGCTAATGTCACACCTGCTGTTCCAAGCTTCTCATCATTACCACTGTTATAACGCAGCCCTGCACTACCTTCATAACCATTATCAGGTATGCGTGTCGGAATTTTACTATCTGTAACATTAACCAGCCCTCCCACTGTACCGGCACCATACAGCAAGGTAGATGGCCCACGCACGATCTCTACCTGCTTGGCAAGCGCAGGGTCAACCATAACAGTATGATCAGGCGACAAGGTGGAAACATCCATGGTTTCTGAGGCATTTTGCAGTACCTTCACTCGTGCCCCCTCCTGCCCGCGAATTACAGGGCGGCTAGCACCGGGTCCGAACTGGTTGGAATATACCCCCACCTGATCACTTAAAGCTTCACCAATTGTTGTACCGCCTTGGACCAGTTGCTCTTTTTCAATAATATTATCTGCCGCCGCGTAATCTACAGCGCTTTGTACCAGCGGATGAGCTGTTACCTGTATTGTTTCCAGCTGCTGAACAGAGCTATTTTCTTCAGCAAAAATTACCGGAGAAACCACCGCCATAATCGATAAAGTTAGAAAGTTCTTAGAAAACTGCATCTTGTTGACTCAAGTGTACTTTTAATAAAATGTTATATTATAACATTTCACTATTTTTGCAATAAAAAACATTCTAATAAAAAGTTTTAAGTAAACTGTGGTTCATTATTTTTAGTCTTTATCAGTTTTCATGCCTTTTACGCTCTCTCATGCAGTTTTGGCGCCACCACTAGCAAAACTTAGTGGTAACCGCCTGCCTCTGGCTGCATTAGCCATTGGCTGCATGGTGCCTGACCTGATCCGTTTATTTGTTGCAGATGCTGCAGGTTATACTCACCAGTGGGCCTCAATACTGCATCCTAATTTATGGATTGGCCTAGCTTTCACACTGGTTTGGTATCTGATTTACCGGCCTGCGTTATACCGTTTTTTAGGTATCCATAAACCTCTAAATATTCATACCCCTCTGCAAGCTCTTATTTTTTTAATAAGCTGTAGTATTGCCATTTTACTGGGCACAGCAACGCATATCCTTTGGGACGGGCTAACTCATGCTGACTACAGAACTTTTGCCTTCTATAATTTTTTAAGCCAAAACATTGTTTTATTAGGCAGTAGTTATCCTCTACATATGGTGCTACAGATTGGTACTTCAATATTGGCATTACCTGTTCTGTTTTGGTTTTCCTGGCGTTATTACCTGCTTTATCGGCAGCACTTGAAAGTGTCTTCTAAAATTAAAACTTATTTTTGGATATTATTTGGTTTGGCATTCCTAGCTGGTGCATGGTCTGTTTATGACTACCTGAGCTATTTCAAGCCAGAGTTAATCTCATCTGAGCTTTATTTTTTTACCGGTAAATCTATTAACGAGTTCAGTCAGGCCTCACTGGCTATTTTCAGCTTAGGATGTATCCTGTTTTTAATTTTAGATCGGAAACATCTTATGGATTAGTCATATTTTTTCTCTTAAATATTACTAATCTGACCAGAACCGATCCAAGATATTTCTCTTGCAAACTATAAGCACAATTTATCAGGGTTTTTTGATCTAGTTCTTGTGACAGAATCTTCTAAGAGGCATAATCTCCCATTACCTTAAGGCGGTACGCTGTTTACGTATACGCTTTCACTAACCCATATAGTTGGATTTTAGACGCTATGATGCGAACTCATTACTGCGGTTCTTTAACAGAAGCTCAAATTGACCAAACCGTAACTCTGTGTGGCTGGGTACACCGTCGCCGTGACCACGGTGGTGTGATCTTCCTTGATATGCGAGACCGCGACGGTCTAGTTCAAGTGGTTATTGACCCAGATACACCTGAAGCGTTTGCAACAGCGGACAAAGCTCGTTCTGAATATGTATTGAAAATTACTGGTCGTGTACGTCGCCGCTATGCGGGTACAGAAAATGCCAATATGATCAGTGGCCAGATTGAAGTATTAGGTAAAGAAATTGAAGTTTTGGCTCAGTCTGAAACACCTCCATTCCCGTTGAATGATGAAAATACGAATATCTCTGAAGAAATTCGTTTGAAATACCGCTTTTTAGACATTCGCCGTCCGGAGATGCTGGACCGTTTACGTTTCCGTTCTAAAGTTACCAATCTGATCCGTAATTATCTTGATGAGAATGGCTTTCTTGATGTTGAAACTCCAATTTTAACTCGTGCAACGCCTGAAGGTGCACGTGATTACCTGGTACCAAGCCGTGTTTCAAATGGCAGCTTCTATGCCTTGCCACAATCTCCACAGCTATTCAAGCAGTTATTGATGGTGGGCGGTATTGACCGTTACTACCAAATCGCAAAATGTTTCCGTGATGAAGACTTGCGTGCAGACCGCCAGCCTGAATTTACTCAAATCGATATTGAAACATCGTTCATGAGTGACGATGACATCATGGATTTGATGGAAGGTATGACCGTTAAGATGTTCGACGAACTTCTGGGCATTAAATTCGACAAATTCCAACGTATGCCGTATAGCGAGGCAATGCGTGACTACGCGTCTGATAAACCAGACTTGCGTATTCCCTTGAAACTCGTTGACGTTGCAGATTTAATGCAAGACGTTGAATTCAAGGTATTCGCAGGTCCTGCAAAAGATCCGAAAGGCCGTATTGTCGCACTTCGCGTCCCAGGCGCAGGCTCACTTCCACGTAGCGCAATTGATGAATATACCAAGTTTGTTGGCATCTACGGTGCAAAAGGCTTGGCTTACATCAAAGTCAATGAACTTGAAAAAGGTATTGAAGGTCTTCAATCTCCAATCGTAAAATTCATTGAGCCAATCGTGCTGGATCTGTTAAAACGTGTTGGTGCTGAAAATGGTGACATCGTATTCTTCGGTGCGGATAAAGCGAAAGTCGTCAATGATGCAATGGGTGCACTTCGTGTGAAAATTGGTCATGACTTGAATCTTGCTACATGTGAGTGGGCTCCGCTTTGGGTGGTTGACTTCCCAATGTTCGAAGAAACAGATGATGGCAAATGGACTTCTGTTCACCACCCATTCACGCTGCCTAAATCAAGCGTTGAGGAAGTGAAGAACAATCCAGGTGAAGCATTATCTGTTGCTTATGATATGGTATTGAACGGTACTGAAATCGGTGGCGGTTCACTTCGTATTTATACTTTAGAGATGCAAAAAGCAATCTTCGAAGCACTGGGTATTAATGAAGAAGAAGCAGAAGAGAAATTCAGCTTCCTGCTCAATGCCCTTCGTTATGGAGCTCCTCCACATGGCGGTTTGGCATTTGGTCTGGATCGTCTGGTCATGCTGATGACTGGTGCATCTTCAATTCGTGATGTGATTGCGTTCCCTAAAACTAAAACTGCCGAATGTCCACTGACTCAGGCACCTGCGCCGGTTGAGGCAAATCAACTACGTGATTTAGGTATCCGTTTACGTGAAAAACCAAAAGCTGAATCTCAAGAATAATATCTTGAAGATTTAAATAAGCCCCGCGACTTGCGGGGCTTTTTCTTGGATTGTGAACATACCTGAGCAATGGCATAATAAAGGCCATTCAAATTTGAGGTTATTGCTCATGGCTATGCGTCCTGAAGTCCGTCGTCGTGCAATTGTGATTATTGTATTTTCATTTGTGCAGTGGCTTTTCATGCGTTATATCTTGGCCAATGATTTATGGTCTCTTGATACTAATCAGCGAATTCTTTATTTCTGTGTCAGCAGTTTAGGTGGCGCTCTTCTAATCTTTGTTTCACTGATTTATATGGTATTGAAAGGAAATTCAGATAAATAACTTTATTTATCTATTGGGGTCGTTATGGGCTTACGAAAATCTACAAGAAAATTATTCCGCTTTTTATTATTCAATTTAAGATTTTATAAAAATGTAAGATATAAAAATTTAGATTCAGAAAATTTTGCAGATCCTATCATTTTAAATCCTATAGATAATCATCAAGTTGATATTCCTAAAATAATATGGATGTACTGGGATTCAGAAGTACCCAAGCTGGTTAATAATTGTTTCAGACAAGTACAGCAGTTAAATCCTGAGTATCAGATTTATATATTAAATTCAGATCTTATCTCTGATTTCTGCGATCTAGACTTTTCTATATATGAAAACTTAACCCCACAGCAACGATCTGACCTATTAAGATTTTATCTTCTTTATCATTACGGCGGTATTTGGCTGGATGCCAGTGTGATTACCTATACAAATCTTGATTGGATAATCGATTACTGTATAGAGAATAAGACCTCTACTTTTGCTTATTATAGAGCAGCAAACGTTACTGTAAAAGAGTATCCTGTTATAGAAAACTGGCTTCTAGCATCAGAGAAGGGCAATATTTTTTTTAAACACTGGCTAGATGAGTTATCTTATGCCTTACAGTTGGGAGTTAGAAACTATATTGCAGAGATAAAAAATACAAGAAAAAACTATTCAGATTATTTCCAAAATATAGGATTATTAGAATATTTAGTTGCTTATGTAGCTTGTCAAAAAGTGTTACGTGAGACACCTGTTAGTATTTCTCTTATTAACTGTGATAAGAATGCATTTCTATACCAAAATATAGATTTAAAATGTAATATCTATTTTATTGAATCTTTAGTTTTAAAATACAGGCCAGAACGAATGCCTCATTTAATTAAATTAATTGGTTCAGATCGAAATCTATTAACACCCTATGTGCTTAAAAATAAATTTAAAAATAATTCTTTCTTAGATTTCTGAAATTAAGAGGCAGTTAAACCGACTACCTCCTGTCCATTTCTAAAATTTATTTATTAAGAGGATATTTTTTATAGAATAGTTTAGACAAATTATAGTTCATAGATTCACCGTAGCGGCTTTTAGGTAAATCAGATGATTTTGCCCGCTCACCTTCAATTGTACTTAGTTGAGTATTTTGCTCTCCAACATTAATTATAGGATGATCAATTAAATATGTCATTAAGATATTAGATTGATTATTAAAATCGTATAAATAACTCCAATCATCTGCTTTTCTAATTGGCTGATGGTAATTAATAAGATTTTCTGCCATTTCACGATCAACTATATACGCGACTGCATAATTTACCCGATTATAAAAATGAGGATGGACTTTCAATACTTCTCTTTCTAAAAACTTATCACTTCTCAATATTCCTCTAACTTTTAAACTTTCTTTCATTTGTATTCCCCCTAAACTAAATAATGTATTTTTAGGCAGATTTAATTTTTTAAGTTCTGTTTCTAACTTTTTTAAATCTAGATCATTTGGCAAAATAGCATCATCTTCAAGAATTAATGTGAACTGTTGATCCGTTTCCAGGAATTTTTTTAGAGCCAGAAGATGAGATAAGGTACAACCTAATTCTGCTGGGGTTAAAGGTTTAGCCCGTCCTTTTACTGCTTTTTCAAAATACTCTTTTGCTGATAGCTCTCCCCCTTTAACTCCTACTCTAGTTATAGGTAATTGCCCTTGCTCAAAAAAGTTTTGGGCAAGAAACTTATTCAAACGAGGTGAGTTCTCATTTTCAATACTGACAATATAAATATTCATTAATAAAACCCCTTTAACAGCAAATCAGATATCTAATGTAAAATAGAGCTAATATAGCTTTATTATTTTCTTGTATTGTCATGATTCGTTCAATTCAAAAAAAATGGTACAAGTACCAACAAGCAAAAAAAGCAAAAACTTTTGACTCCCATTGGTATATGCGTTTTGGCTGGTTAGAACAACCTTTTACTACACTTGAGCAATTAGATTCACTCTTTGAGATCCATTCCCCTAGAAAGTTTACATTTGCAGATAGCTTTCATGCTTATGAAAATGGCCGCCATTTCATTTTTTTTGAAGAAGTCGATGATCAGCATCCGGTAGGCTTTCTTTCGGTTTTAGAAGTCTTTAAGGATGGCACTTACACACCACCTGAAAGCATATTAAAACTCGATTATCATCTCTCCTATCCTTGCGTATTTAAAATAGATCACACTTGGTACATGATCCCAGAGTCTTCTGCCAATAAAACTATTGAGCTTTGGAAATGTACTGAGTTTCCGCTGAAATGGGAAAAACATTCGAACCTTATTGAAAATATTGAAGCAGTCGACAGTACCCCTTTTTACCATGAGGGCTTATGGTATCTTTTTACCTCAACGCGTCGTGATTGCAAGAAGTTTGGTGACCGTTTAGACCTGTTCTTTACCGAGAATATTTTAAATCCTAACTGGCAAGAGCACCCAATGAATCCGGTATGTCGTGGCAGTCAGCAGTTCCGTATGGCAGGCAAACCTTTTATTTATAAAGGGCAACTGGTTCGACCAAGCCAAGATTCTTTAAAACGTTATGGCGGCAATATCGAATTAAAGGCCATTATTCAACTTAGCCCGACAGCTTATGAAGAAAAATTACTAGAAGTGGTTTTACCCGAATGGAATCAGGCAGATGATGGTTGCCATACCATTAATGTCGAAGATAACTTCATGGTACTGGATGCCATCCGCCTGACGCCAAAAAATAATTAAGTTTTTAGCAGAGCTTTATAAATATTAAGCGTCTGCTCTGCCATGGCTGGTACAGTCAATTCAGCCTTGGCTTTTGCATATAAAGGGCCAAAGTCACTTTGCGCCTCAGGTCGAAGTGCACATTGAATCGCTTTTGCTAAACCTTGGGCATCTCCAATTTGTGCCAAATATTGTTCTGGCAGCCACTCAATTACACCATTTACTTTAGTTGAAGCCATCGCTTTATCGGCCTGTAAAGCTTCGACCATAACAAGTGGAAAACCTTCACGATCTGATGACAAAACCACGATATCTGCTAGTTGCACCAGATCTCGAGCATCGGTTCTCAATCCCAGAAAAGCGACCCGATTTTGCATGTTCAATACGCTGACTTGTTTTTCTAAACTTGCTCGAAGTGAGCCATCGCCAACAATCCATAAATTGGCATTGATCTGTTGCATCGACTCAATCAATAAACTGATATTTTTTACTGGTTCTAAACGCCCAATACACATAACAACTTTTTTGCTTGTATCTAGCTTAGCAAAATCTTTTTGAATCGATTGGAGTAACTTTTCTTTATTTTCAACTGTAAGTACGGGTTGAGGATATACACCGTTATAAACCACGTGTGCTTTAGACTCAGGAATACCTTTCGTGAGCGCTTGGCTTACTGCAATAACCGCATCACCAGCTAAATAAGCAGATTTATTCTTTTTAGTACCATGAACAGTCGTTACAAACTTCGGGCCAGATAAAAATGGCTTAATACGGGCAATCAGTTCAGCCGCTTTTCCTGCTTGTGCATGAACAATGGGGGGTTGGATTTGTTGAATTAGATTTTTAAGTTGCCAAAGTAAAAAAATATTCCAACGGCTACGTGCAAAATCGACAGCATGAAAATGTACTTGTTGGCTAAACTTGTCTACATAGCAAGGATGTGCAATCACATGTACTTCATGATTTAAAGCAAGCTCATTAACAAGATTAAAAGTGTGCTGCTCTAATCCACCAACTCCACCACTTGTTGCCAATACCTGAACAATTTTCATAGCTTGCCTACTTATTTTTATCTTTATTCATGGTCTGTTCAAACAGTTTGGCTTCTTTTAGAAATGCATAAAATGCGTTAATCATACTATTTACGAAACCACGCCAACCATTTAAGCAACTACGGCGAATAAAATAAGACTTCATAAAAGTCATAGGCATCACTAAAACCAATTTAGCAACGCTTGGAGACTTTCCTTTTTGGTATTTCTCTAATGCTTTTAAGTTGGAATATTGGTTATTTTTTTCGACCTTAACGAAAATACTCGACTCACCATAATGATAAATGTCGTGTTGGGCACGCTGAGATTGACCATCTACAACTACATTTTCATGAACTTTATTAGCAAGGTCATAATGCCCCTTGGACTTGCGGAAAAAACGCACCTTTGCATGTTTTTTAGTATGTTTACTGTTGGGAACACCTAAGAACACATCATTAATTGGTGTGATTAATGCATCAAACTTGTTTTGCTGAATGGTCTCAACAATCTCTTGTTTTAATTCCTTAGATAAGACTTCGTCGCCATCTAGGTTAAGCACCCAATCATTTCTGCATTTAGCTAAAGCTAAACTCTTTTGCCCGGCATAACCCTGCCAGTCTTGGTGAGAAATCTGCGTATTCTCAAAACGCTGAGCAATTTCATAAGTATTATCAGTACTGCCCGAGTCTAAAATAATAACTTCATCAAACTCACTGACACTTTGCAAAGTTCGCTCTAACCAAGCACCACAGTTTAAAGTGACGATATAGACACTACATGGAATTTTATTCATAACTTATAACGTCCTTTAGCAAGGGCGATACGCATCTGTAAAGCATTCATGGCACCATGCGTGCTGACACGTGGAATATTAAATTGGTTATTTGCTTCATACGCTTCGATTTTTTTACGAGTCGATACTGCGTTTTTAAAGCCAATCTCTTGAGCCATTTTCTGGTGTTTTTCGTTAAATCGACCAAATGGATAAGCAAAACTCGGGCACTTGCCAACTAATGCTTCAATATCACGCTTAGACTGAAGCATCTCGTCATAAGCAGTTTGATCATCAAGTTTAAGTAAGTTCACATGATGCTGGGTATGCGCACCAAACTCAATCAAACCAGAATTCGCCATTTCATGAATTTGCTCATGAGTCAGCTTTTCGATACCTTCAATTTGAGTTGCCAAATAAATAGTTGCTTTCGCGTTATATTTTTTAAGTAATGGATAAGCATAAAGATAATTATCCATAAACCCATCATCGAAACTTAAAGCCACCACATTTTTTTGATGACGATATTGTTCAAGCTCAGAGACAAAACAAAAAATAGCTTTTTTACGCGTCAACAACTGTAAGAGTTGCTCAAACTTTTCAGGAGGCATGTTCATGCCAGAGGCTGCATCTTTAGGGGTAACCTGATGTAGCATCACAATGCGTGGTAATTTGTTCGAACGGAACGGAAGCCAGAATGTATAATTACCCAGCATATATAACAATGCAGCAAGTACTAATAGGCCTACCGCAACATACAAAAACCACATCATGCATAAACCTCATGTGACCATTCATAATCTTCTGAAAGGGGCTGCTTAAATGTCACTTCAACCATAAATTGGGTGATACGTTTAGCATTGAAAGAATTGCGGGTCTTCTGCCATCCCTCTTTCGCTATTTTTTCAGCCTGCTCAGGATTTTGATCAAAGAATTGGATTTTCTTGGCCAAGTCAAACTGGTCATCAAAGTAAACCACTTCCTGCTCGGTGTAGAGTTTATCAAAACCTGGAATTCTTGGGCTAAAGGTGAGTAAACCATTACCTGTCAGCTGCACAATACGGTCAGAGCTATATAAAGTGACATCATTACGGCGTGAATAATTCAGTCCCATTTTAGTTTCAGACAGAACCTTATAATACGCTTTGCCATAAACACCTTGCTGTGCAAAACAACTATAGTATTGATAGTTGACCCGAGCCTGCTGTAATGCATCAGCTAAGTCTTTTAAAAACTTTTCACGCTCGGGCTCTTTATAAACCACACCGCAAAAAATAAAAGTTTTGTCAGTTTTAGAATTTGAAAACTGTTGCAGCGTTTCTACATTATGATGGCCAATATTTGGCATATAGGCTACGCTTAAATGGGGTTGCTTTAACTTTTGAAGATATTCGCCACCCGTCGTACAAAAAATAGCATCAAGATAGGGTGAAAATAATTTTACAAAGTCGAGTTTGCTTTCAAGATAAAGTGGATCGACATACCAAAATGCGATTTTAGTATTTGGATAAGATTCTTTAATTTGTCTTAAAACTTCTGGACTCATCAAGTCACTATGTCCAACCAAAACTAAATTAGGTTCAATATTATTAACAACTTTTAGGACTTCTTTATTAGCCCAATTAGCCCCCAGTTTTTTTGTCTTAAAAATCGTCCCCATTCGGGCCATATCCCGAAAACTGAAATCATAAACGAAATGGCCATTTTCAATTAATCCAGCCGAAATCTTGCGATCAGTACAATAAAAGTGCGCACCCTGTTTATTAAAACCAAAATTTGCAATATGCAATATTTTCATTTATTTACTCAGATATAAAATTTAATTCTTTGCTAAAAGGTATGTTGCCACACGCTCAGCCTCTTTAAAAGTATTCTGTACAGGTAGCTGTTGCAAAGTGGTAGTGGTACTGATGATGTGCTGTTGCAATAAATTATCTATAGATCGGGTAATCCGGTCATGTTTTAAGCGGTCAAGCATCATTACACCCACCCGGCATCCGGCAGTTAATGCTTCATAGATCATAGAGACGCTATCTTCGGTTACCCAGACTGCCTGCGCTTTTTGCATTTCTTCAAAGATCCAGCCTTGTGGTGTCTGTTCTACCGGAAAAATCTGTATTTTCTTGGAAAAATCTTGCTCGCTCAAATAATTCAAAAAGCTTGAGGGCGTACGGCGGGAGGTCGTTAAAATAATTTCAGAGGCCGGATTATACTCTACAATGTCATGAATGGCTGTGAGAACTTTCTGTTCATTCCACTGATGGCGTTTTGATGTGCCTCCCAGTGCAATCAAAATACGATCCGTCTGGTGTCGTTGTTCATTCACAATTGGGTTTAATGCACCTTGAGTGAGAATAATATTGTTCCGTTTAGCTAGCCCATCATGCTGTGGCACCACTACATAATCAAACCATATATATGGATAATTGGGTTTCATTAGAATAACAGTTTTAGCTTTTGGGTAAATTTTTCCTAAAAGCAGCACTCGAAGCTGGGTATGACTTCCCACCCCAACAATATAATTAGGCGTCTGTTTTAAAAAAGGAGATTGTTTTTTGAGAACAGAAAGAAATAAGCTGATTAATGGCAGCTGTTCAATTGAAATTTCCTCAAAACTGACTTTATGCACAGATTGCCTTTCTATAGCGCGGTAAAGTCCCAGCGCCTGTGAACGGTGCCCCGCCTTTCCATCACTAACATAAAGAATATGCATAACCCAATTCCATAATAAAAAAAAAGGCGAAATAAAATTTCGCCTTTTAATCATATCGGCTTTACTTATTTTACGTAAGTTAACCAGTGTGCATATTTCGGATCTTTACCCTGCACTGCATTAAAGAATGTAGTCTGGATCTGTTCAGTGATTGGCCCACGTGCACCACAACCAATCTCACGGTCATCATATTCACGGATTGGTGTAACTTCAGCTGCAGTACCGGTGAAGAATGCTTCATCAGCAATATAGAATTCATCACGGGTAATACGACGTTCTACCACGTCATAGCCTAAATCCTTAGCAATTGTAATGACGGTCTGACGGGTAATACCATCCAATGCTCCACCCGCAATATCCGGAGTGTGCAACACACCATCCTTAACCAGGAAAACATTTTCCCCTGAACCCTGACATACATAGCCTTGCGGGTCCATCAGCATAGCTTCATCATAGCCTGAATGTGCTACTTCCTGGTGCGCAAGAATAGACAGCGTATAGTTACCCGAAGCCTTGGCCTTACACATGGTCACATTCGGATGATGGTGAGTAAAGGAAGAAGTTTTTACACGAATACCTTTAGCCATCGCCTCTTCACCCAGGTAAGCACCCCAGCCCCAAGCTGCAACTGCCGTATGAATCGTATTATTGGTTGCAGCAATACCAAGTTTTTCAGAACCAATCCAGATTAATGGGCGTAAATAGCAAGACGCCAGCTTATTTTCACGAACCACATCGATTTGCGCCTGCTCTAATGTTGCCTGATCAAATGGAACTTTCATCTGATAAATTTTTGCAGAGTTTAACAAGCGCTTAGTGTGGTCCTGTAGACGAAAAATGGCTGTGCCTTGTGGAGTTTCATATGCCCGGACGCCCTCAAAGACGCCCATACTATAGTGTAAAGTATGGGTCAGGACATGAATTTTTGCATCACGCCAGTCAACCAGTTGTCCATCTTGCCAAATAAAACCATCACGATCAGCCAAATTCATGGCACACACTCCAAATTTTTACACAGTCAGTCACTATCCAAAGCAAGTATTGCTGTGGGATCTATTAATCTTTGCCATAACTTGCAAACGATCTCGCGGGTATCGTGCCAGTCCGCAGCATTGACTTGCATGGATTGATTTGCAAGTGCTAAACGGTGGCTCTCGGCTCGTTCACTGAGATAAGCCTGAATCAGTGCTGTTGCATCGTCACTGGATAAGTAACCGGCTTTCGCAGCATCTTCTAGGATTCTTACATTGTCGGAATAGTGAGCGAGATCCGGTTTCGCCCCACCCCATGCCAACACAATATACTGTGCCATAAATTCGATATCAACGATACCACCCGCATCCTGTTTTAAATGAAAAATTCCACCTTTTTTCTGTTCTTTGGAAGAACCCAGGTGGGCTTTCATCTTCTGACGCATTTTTAAAACTTCAGTACGTACAAATTTTTCATCACGCGGTAGAGTTAAAATACGGCAGCGTAACGTTTCAAATTTTTGGCGTAAACTGTCATCCCCAGCAATCGAACGGGCCCGAACCAATGCCTGATGCTCCCAAAGCCAGGCATTTTTTAATTGATATTGTTCAAAGGCTTTTAAACTGGTCACCAGCAGACCAGCTTCTCCAGAAGGGCGTAAACGTGTATCTACTTCATATACTCGTCCATCTAGGGTCTGAGTCGTCATAAGAGATATAAATTTTTGCCCTACCCGCATGGCAAACTCGAAACCGCTGATAGGTCTCAGGCCATCTGTATCCGCCTGTTCGCTCATATAATGAATAAACACCAGATCCAGATCTGAGCCATAACCCAGCTCAATACCACCGACTTTACCATAACCCACTACAGAAAATCCGAGATAGTCCAAGGAGCAGCGTCGTCCGTCAGCATCTAGTGGATAACCATGTTTTTTTGCCACGATCTGATAGGCCAGATTCAACGCAGCAATAATAGAAACTTCGGCAATGTCTGTCAGGGCATCAGATACTTTCATAAGCGGACTTTCTGCCAGTACATCGCTGGCTGCTACAGCCAAGACATTAGATTTTTTAAACAGGCGCAAGGCCCGCATCTGGTCTTCAACCTGCTCAAGCTCAATGCGTATGAGCTGCTGCCGTAGTGAATCTTCAAGATCACGGCGTTTGGGCAACTCGAAGTCCATTGTGAGAAACTCATCCAGCAATACCGGGTAATGAGTCAGCTCCTCCAGTATCCATGGACTCACTGTGGCCATCTTTACCAAACGCTGTAATGCTCCCTTACTTTCAATCAGCATTACCAGATAAACCGTACGGCGCATTACAGATTCAATTAAAGGCATTAAACGTAATAATGCAACTTGTGGTTTATCCGACTGTAACACTGCATCGACCAGATAAGGCCAAAAGGTTTTTAAACGTTGAACGGCCTTAGCTGGTAACTTATTCAAGGCGTGGCCATGCCAAAACTCATGAATCAGTTTTTGTGCATTGGAATCAAGCACACTCTCCAGCTCTTCTTCGAGATGCTGAAAGTTCTCTACTGGTGCTTCCCTGTCACGCTCCTGAATCAGATGTGCAAACTGGTAAGAGACTTTAGACCGTTTCTGATTAAGGACTTCCAGAAAACTCTCCCAGCTATCAAAGCCCAAGGTATCAATCAATCGCTGCCGCAGCTCCGGCTCAGTCGGCAGGGACTGGGTCTGCTGATCATTCAGTGCCTGAATGGCGTGTTCCAGACGACGCAGAAACAGATAGGCATCTTCCAGATCCGCTACAGCTTCTGGCTCAAGCAGACCTGATTCGCTCAGATGCGTCAAATTTGCCAGACACTGGCGTTCCTGTAGTTCAAGTTTGGAACCACCATAAATCAACTGAAAAACCTGCACAATAAATTCAACTTCACGGATACCACCGGCACCGAGTTTAATATCGTCTTCGATATTGCGGCGCATGACTTCACGTTCAATCATGACCTTCATTTCACGCATGGCCTGAAACGCGGTGTAATCGACATAACGCCGAAACACGAAAGGACGGGTCATTTCCAGTAACTCTTCGCCCGCCCTTCCACCAGACACAATACGGGCCTTGATCCAGGCATAGCGCTCCCATTCACGCCCATGCTGGCTTAAATATTTTTCTAATCCTGCATGGCTAATGGCCAGTGCCGAACCATCTCCCCAGGGACGTAAGCGCATATCTACACGAAAGACGAAACCCTCAGCAGTGATATGCTCCAGCAAATAAATAATTTTCTGGCCCCACGCAATACAGAACTGTTGTACATCAATACATTTACGGCCATTGGTCTCGCCTTGCTCATCAAAGGCAAAAATCAGGTCAATATCGCTCGACAGATTAAGTTCCTGTGCTCCCAGTTTTCCCATAGCAATAATAATCAGGTCCTGGACTTGGCCCGAATAACCGATTGGTTCGCCATGCTTTAATACCAGTGGAATACGGGCGAAGGCCTTTGCTGCACAAATACAGGCATCAGCAAAATCTGAGAGTTCTTGTGTAAGTGTAACTACATCAGTCAGGTGGTTAGCATCTTGCCAGATCCAGCGAAACATGAGACGAGCACGAAGTATTCGGATTGCTCGCATCCATGCGTGCTCATCCTGAATTGAGTCAAGTACAAAAGACACCCGATCTTTAATCTGTTCATGTGATAGCGGGGTTGCAAACTGATCTACAGTATAATCTTGTTCAAGTTCGTTTTGATAAAGACCTAGTATCTGTTCAGCATATTGACTGGCTCTTAAAGTCTTTTGCAACTGCTCCGCGTTCATAAACCATCCTTCACCTGTATTTATATGTAGTTATAACAGGTGAATTTGGCTTTAGGAAAATAATTATACTAAATTTGTAGTGCTGTCTGACTTCGCCATATCAAGTGGCAAAACCGTATGCTGGTCAGTTGCTTCGGGCAAAGTAACTTTGAAAGTAGTACCTTCACCTTCCTTAGACATGACACAAATTTCACCTTTATTCAGGTCTATAAACCGCTTACAGAGTGTCAACCCCAGCCCTTTTCCTTTTCCCCCCGCCGTACCTTTAAGGCTGACAGTAATCCGCGGCTGAAAAATATTCGCTATTTGTGCTTCAGACATACCCAGGCCAGTATCCCGGATATAAATTTCCACCCCATCTGGGCCGGGCTGTGCTTGAATGGTCACTTTACCCGTACCGTCCATTGGCGTGAATTTTAATGCATTTGATACCAGGTTCTGGATAATCGAAGTCAGCATATTAATATCTGCATATACCTTGAGATCATCCGGCACTTCATCAATTAACTGAATGTTTTTCTTAATCGCTAGTGTATTAAGTACATCACGAACAATTTTGGTGACCTGCTTTAAATTGAAGTTGATCGGATGATAGACAAACCGGCCGCCTTCTGCCATTGCCCAGTTGAGCAGGCTTTCTAAAAGGTTATAAGTCGACTGTGCAGTATCATAAAGATAATCTGCAATATTCTGGATACTGGAGTCGTCAAGCGTATTGCGCTCTTGTGACAATACTTCAGAGAAACCGAGCAACCCATGAAAAGGTGCACGCAGGTCATGTGCAATAATCTGGAAAAACTTGGTTTTACTAAAATTTAATGCCGATTGCTGTTCATATAATTCCTTAAGTTCAGCATGCTCGAATTTTAACTCTAAATAGCGAACCAGACGTTCACAGTAATCTTTAACTATCTCAATATCTTCATTTTCAAAAGGCTCAGAGCTGTCATCAAAAAACAGAATCTGTCCAATTGATTCTTTATCAGTCTTGAGCATATCAAAAGCAACCATGCGCTGATGCTCTACACCCAAGTGACGAATATGCTGACAAAAGCCGTGATAATCAGAATGTTGCTGGTCTATATAAGGTTGACTATTGAAATAAGGTCCTAAATCTGCATCAGGATGGCTATGAAAAAGTCTCATACCCTTTGAAGAAAGATACCAGATATAAGGCTCTGCCTTAAAAGTTAAAATAGCGTTTTTACTTCTTAAAATACGTCGAGCAAAACGTAAACAGGATTCCACCTGGTTATGCGGTTCGAAGATACCCAGTAATAACGATAATTTACAAGCACTGAGCTGATCAGCCTGATCTAACTCTAATAATTGTAATGTCATGCTCGCCTCATTAAAAATATTGTAGGTAATAACCGCAACTTCAGTAAAAATCAGTTAAAAATAAATCTTTATTAAACAATTAGCAAACTTTAGACATAGATACAACGGCAATAATAACAATTAAGAAACAAAACATGTTATATACTGGTAAATATTTGAAATAAAGGAAATTATAATAATAGATATTTGGATCTAATTATAGTGGTCCCGAGGGTCGGACTCGAACCGACACGTCATCTCTGACAGCGGATTTTGAGTCCGCCGCGTCTACCAATTTCACCACCTCGGGAAGAAGAGTGGGTGTGTGTATAATAGCGTCTTTCCACATGTTGTCAATGTAAAGTACTGACTGTTTGCCTATTTTTAAATCACAATAAAAGCAATAGCTGAACAAAACCGTATTTTTTCCATCATTAATCAAAAAGCACTATACTAGGTACAATTTTTTAATTGTTTTGTGTCATGCAACTTTCTGACTTTTCTTTTAACCTCCCCGATGAATTAATTGCACGTTACCCTTTAGCACAGCGTAGTGCTTCAAGGCTTTTACACTTAAATAGTGAGGGCCAATATAGCGATCGTCACTTTACCGATATTCTGGAATTGTTTGAACCCGGTGATCTGCTGGTCCTGAATGATACCAAAGTTATGAAGGCTCGACTTAAAGGCAGGCGTGCAACTGGTGGAGCAGTTGAAATACTGGTAGAACGTATTTTTGATCAGACTATTGCCCACTGTCATATTAAAGCCAGTAATTCACCTAAAGCTGGTGCAGAGCTGTTTATTGGTGCAGATGAGGTTAAAGTCACTGTACAAGGCCGCCATGAGAACCTGTTCGTTGTCGAGTTTTCACAACCGATTTTGCAGGTCCTGGATCAGCACGGGCAATTACCCATTCCGCCTTATTTTAACCGTGAAGCAGAGGCGATTGACAGCGAGCGTTATCAGACGGTATTTCACGATCCAGAGAAAATTGCCAGTGTTGCTGCACCTACTGCCAGTCTGCATTTTGATGAAGTACTTTTAAACAAATTATCAGAAAAAGGTGTACAGCAAGCATTTGTTACCCTGCATGTAGGCGCTGGTACTTTTTTACCTGTTCGTAGTATAGACATTGAAAATCATATTATGCACAGTGAATGGTGTGAAGTGCCCGAGAATACGGTAGAGCTGATTAAACAGGTACAGGCTCGCGGTAATAAAGTTATTGCAGTAGGTACTACTGCTACACGTGCACTTGAAAGCGCAGCGCAGGCTCATAACGGTAAAATTGAGGCATGGACTGGAGATACCCAGATCTTTATTTATCCGGGCTATCAATTCTGTGTAGTAGACCGGCTGATTACCAACTTTCATTTACCGGAGTCTACCCTGCTGATGCTGGTTTCAGCACTTTCAACACGTGATCATATTCTGGCAGCGTATGAACATGCCGTAAGAAAACATTACCGTTTCTTCAGTTATGGTGATGCCATGCTAATCGATAAAACAGTGAACAGGTAAATAGTTATGCCGGTTGAAACTGTTAAATATACGCTACGTATTCATCGCAAGATCAACCGGCAGGTTCTGGATAATATCGCCCGGCTGTGGCAAGTGGGCCAACAGGCAAAAACCTATCAGGATATTCTAGATGAACTCCATCCCTGGGGAGATCATCCTGGCCTGAAATTCAATAATGTATTACCTTTCATACTGCTCGTTATAGCAAGTGGCTTTATATTATTTGGAATATTTTTTATACAGCACGGCCTTATTGCCGGATTAAGCTTTTTAACTGCCTTTGCTTTGGGACTATTTGCCTATTTCTGTTATGAGTCGGATCAGCCACTCACTGAAGTGATTCAGTTTCTGGAACAGCAAATACTCGAGAAAAAATATCAGCTCAACTTTCAGGAATTACCCCCTCATTTTCCAGATTCTACGCAGCCTTTTTTCTTCATCGCCCGGCTTAAAAACCTGTTTCCTGTATTTCAGCAGGGTTCTGTATCAAATATGCTACCTGTATATGCCAGCACCACCTGGAAAGATCAACAGGGCCGAGAGCGGCCAATCATGCTTTTTCAGTACGATCTCATCAATGAAATAAAAATCGCCGGGCAAGATACACAGCAAGTAGCGGTACAAAGAACGCAGAAGACTTTATGGGGAATCTTTGTTTTTGAAGCTCCCGCACTTGGGCTGGCAGTAACAACATCCAATAAAGAGTTTGGTCCTCCGTATAGCTCTGCCTGGTATAGCAGTGACCTACAGATTAACCAGAAATTACGTATTTATGGTCTTGAACCGCTTGAGCTCGCTAAAACCATGACTCCAGCTATGACTTTACGTTTAGATCAGTTCTTTACACAACATTCTGGCGAGCTGCTGTTTCATCATGAACATCATATAATGTGCTTTTTAAACCGGCAGAACCTTTTTAAAATTCATACAAAAGCGCAAAATAGAGAAGATATCTCCAGTTTGCGCGGGCACCTGCGAACCTTGCGTCTAGGCGCCTATGAAAAACTGCTAAATAACTTAGAGCAACTTTTACAATAAATAGACTTGAGGAAAATAATGATGGGGTTAGGGTTCTTTATTTTATTTTTTGTGGTTTTGATCATTGCAGTGATCTATATCCGGAACTCGATTGTCCGGCATTATAATGCTGCGCAGCGCGCCTGGGCAGATGTAGCCACCTATGAACGGCAGAAAGTCAAGGTTCTTGACGGACTGGCCCCACTAGTCGAACAATACGCAGGCTTTGAAAAAAGTACCTTAGAGCGGGTTACCGAACTACGTCAGCAGATTATGCAACTTAATCTTAAAAGCACTGATATCTCTCAGCTACAACGGGTAGAAAGCTTGAGTCATGAACTCATGCGTAATCTGAATGTTATAGTTGAGAACTATCCTGAGCTTAAAGCTAATGAAATTTATCTGCGCATGATGAATGAAATTGATGAGCAAAATGAAAATGTCAGTGCCGCTATCAGTATTTTTAACCGTAATGTGGAACTGTTTAATAATCATATCCAGATATTTCCGAATAATATGATCAATACGCTGACTACAGGTAAAAAGGCTATTCGCCCGTTTCGTGACCAGTCTACCCTACAAAACTTTGACTATCGTCCAAACTTTTAAACACGCACCGTTTTGCAACATATCGGTCTATCTAGTTTTTCATATGCTGCGGCTACATTTAACAGTAGAACTCCATGACAGAATCAAGGACAATAGACCTCTTTTTTATTTTGCACATCAGCGAACTGTTTTTTCGCCTTGATTTGGACATGGTATGAAGTTTGAAAAATTGGGTCAGTCGGGTCGTGCCCGCCGTGGCCGTTTAACACTTGAACATGGGGTGGTTGAAACACCGGTATTTATGCCAGTGGGTACTTACGGTACTGTTAAAGGCATGCTTCCACGTGATATTGAAGAAATTCAGGCACAAATCATTTTAGGAAACACCTTTCACTTGTATTTGCGTCCAGGCCTGGATGTTGTAAAAGAACACGGCGGTCTGCACGAATTTATTAAGTGGGATAAGCCTATTTTAACTGACTCTGGTGGCTTTCAGGTATTTAGTCTGGGCGCCATGCGCAAAATCAAAGAAGAAGGTGTGACTTTTCGCTCACCTATTGACGGCTCAAAAGTTTTTCTCTCGCCTGAAGTTTCTATGGAAATTCAGAAAGTTCTGAACTCCGATATTGTCATGATTTTTGATGAATGTACGCCTTATCCAGCGACCCATGAAGAAGCGCAGAAATCATTGCAGCTGTCTTTACGCTGGGCTAAACGTTGCAAGACCCACCATCATGAAGTTCTGGACAATAAAAATGCGTTGTTCGGTATTATTCAGGGTGGCATGTATGAAGATCTTCGGGATGAATCACTAGAAGGCCTGCTTGAAATCGGGTTTGATGGCTATGCAATTGGTGGCTTATCTGTTGGTGAGCCGAAAGAAGAGATGATCAAAGTGCTGGATTATCTTCCTAACAGAATGCCGCATGACAAACCGCGCTACCTCATGGGTGTTGGTAAACCTGAAGATATTGTTGAAGGTATCCGCCGTGGGGTTGATATGTTTGACTGTGTCATGCCTACCCGAAATGCGCGGAACGGTCATTATTTTGTGACAGATGGTCTGGTCCGTATTCGCAACAGCAAATACCGTCATGATCAGAGCTCGCTTGACCCGCACTGTGACTGCTATACCTGCAAGAATTTTACCAGGGCTTATCTGTTCCACCTCGAGAAATGTGGTGAAATGCTGGGCTCCATGCTAGGAACCATTCATAACCTGCGCTATTACCAGCGCTTCACTCAAGACATCCGTGATGCACTCGACAATGGTACCTTTGAAGCTTTTGTTGAGGACTTCTATACACGTCGTGGAATGGAAGTGCCGCCTTGCCCTGAAGATTGAGAAAGCAGTATTTGCGCTCAACAAAAAGACAAGGTAAATTGCAGGTCAACTCAATTTAAATGTCATGACAATGGCAACAGTTTTAATATTTAATAGGAAATCGACATGAGCTTTTTAATCTCTACTGCTCACGCTGCACCGGCGGCTCAGCAAGGCCCGAGCATGATGGCTAACTTATTGATGATTGCGGTATTTATTGCAATTTTCTATTTCCTGATCTGGCGTCCACAGGCCAAACGTGCCAAAGAACACCGTACACTCGTTGAAAGTCTGGGTGTAGGCAGTGAAGTGGTTTTTGCCGGTGGCTTGATGGGCCGTATTACCAAGCTTGAAGGCGATTTTGCAGTAGTAGAACTAAGCCGCGGTGTAGATGTGAAAATCCAGCGTGCTAGTGTCATTTCAGTTTTGCCTGAAGGCACCCTGAATAACCTTTAATCATAAAAACAGTCGTGCACCCCGCACGGCTTTTTCATTTTAAGAAGACAGCAAATGCGTTACCCTGCATGGAAATATCTGCTGATCCTGGTGGTTCTGGTGATCAGCACCCTGTACGCACTGCCTAGCTTGTATCCCGATGAACCGGCGGTCCAGATTTCTGGTGCAAAAGCCGGCACTCAAATTGATCAGAGTGTGATACAAAAAGCAGAGCAAATATTGAAAGAGGCGAACATTCCGTCTCATGACAATACCTTTACCAATAACGCTGCCCTATTGCGTGTAGACTCTACTGATGCACAACTCAAAGCAAAAGATGTGCTACGCCGCGCTCTGGGTGAAGAATATGTTGTGGCCCTGAATTTGGCGCCTACTACACCTGAGTGGCTACAGAAAATTGGCGCAAAACCAATGAAATTGGGCTTGGACTTGCGTGGTGGTGTACACTTCCTGTTAGAAGTGGATATGGATAAAGCCCTGTCACAGCGTATGGAAACATCCGCGACCGACTTGCGCCGTCAGCTTCGTGAAAATAATCTCAAGTTTAACAGCCTGACTCTGAATAATAATCAGATCAATCTCCAGTTTGCACAAAATGACGACCGTGAAGCTGTAATGGACTTTTTACGCCGCAATGGCAATGAGTTCACCCAGCAAGCACTGGCTAGCAGTACTGGTCCTATGTTGCGCCTCACGTATACTGATGCACGCAGACAGGAAATCCAGTCATATGCTGTTAACCAGAACTTAACCACACTGCGCAACCGTATTAACGAACTAGGGGTGGCGGAAGCACTGGTTCAGACCCAAGGCAGTAATCGTATCGTAGTCGACCTGCCAGGTGTACAGGACACAGCAGAAGCAAAACGGGTACTTGGCCGCACAGCTAACCTGGAGTTCCGCTTAGTTTCTGACTTAAATGATCAGTATATTGATCCCTATACCGGGAAATCTAATGGCCAGCCGTTACCTCCTGGCACAGAACTGTTTGCTTATGAATCGCTAGACAGTGGTCGTCAATTATTGTTACAGCGTAACCGTATCTTGACAGGTGAACGGGTCCAGAATGCCTCTTCAGGCTTTAGTCAGGATACAGGTGGTGCTGAAGTTAATATTACTTTAGACAGTGCTGGCGGCAAACTGATGGCAGATGCCACCCGTAATGCTGTGGGTAAACGCATGGCTGTACTGTTTATCGAAAACAAACAGCGTATCAGCTATGTTACTGATCCGGTTACCGGCACACAGACTGAAGTACGTACACCTTATGCAGAATCTGTAGTGATTAATGCTGCAACCATTCAGGCCGTACTAGGGTCGCAGTTCCGTATTACCGGGCTCGATTCTCCACAAGAAGCGTCTGAACTGGCACTTATGCTACGTGCAGGTGCACTTGCTGCTCCGATGTACTTTGTTGAAGAGCGTGTAGTTGGCCCGTCACTAGGTCAGGAAAATATCGACAAGGGTGTGCTTTCTACTCAAATCGGTTTCTTGCTGGTCGCTATCTGGATGGTGGTCTTCTTCCGTTTATTTGGTCTGATTGCCAACTTTGCTTTGGTTTTTAACTTGGCAATGACTTTAAGCGTCATGTCATGGATTGGTGCCGCACTAACCTTGCCGGGTATTGCAGGTATTGTTATTACAATCGGTATGGCCGTCGATGCGAACGTACTGATCTGTGAGCGAATCAGAGAAGAATTGAAATGGGGGGCCTCGCCCAAACAGGCCATTGTGGCAGGTTATGATCGAGCCTATAACACCATTTTTGACTCAAACCTGACCACCTTCCTCGTCGCCTTTATCCTGTTTGCGATCGGTACTGGTCCAATCAAAGGTTTTGCTGTAACACTCATGATTGGTATTGCCTGTTCGATGTTTACTGCAATTACGGTAACGCGTGCGATCGTACAGATCATTTATGGCAAGCGTCGTAACTTGAAGAAGTTGAGCATTTAAGGAGATCGATGATGACTGAGAATACTCAACCAAAGCAAAAACAGTACGGCCGTCCTGATAATGAGCGCGTTATCGACTTTATGAAAATTGCCTTACCGGCAGCTATTATTTCGATAATCCTTACTGTCGGTAGCCTGTTTTTTATCGTTACTAAAGGCCTAAATCTCGGGCTGGACTTTACAGGCGGTATCTCTGCCGAGCTGAACTATAAACAGGCAGCCAATCAGGGAGAAGTTATCCGTGCGTTAAATGATGCCGGTTTTAAAGATGCAGTTGTACAAACCTTGGGAAGCAATAGTGATCTCTTGATACGTATGCCCGCACAAGACATAAATGTTGAAGACCTCAACAGTACCTTGACTAAAGCAGCCCAACTGCCAAATAACCCTGCTGAAGTTAGCAAGATTGATTCGGTAGGGGGTCAGGTTGGTAATGAACTGTATGTACGCTCAGCAGGTGCAGTAGCGCTAGCACTTGTCCTGATGCTGATTTATGTCACCATCCGTTTTGAGTTTAAACTGGCAATCGGGGCAGTATTATCCTTGTTCCACGATATCATCGTGACAATCGGTATTTTTGCCATGATGCAGTGGCCATTTGACCTGACCGTACTGGCAGCACTTCTGGCACTTATCGGCTTTTCGCTAAATGACAATATTGTAGTCTCTGACCGTATTCGGGAAAACTTCCGTAAAATTCGTGGTGCCGAGCCACGCGAGATTGTTAATATTGCGCTTACCGAAACCTTGCGCCGTACCGTTCACACCTCGATGACCCTGTTACTCGTAGTTATCGCCATGATGCTCATGGGTGGTGAAGGTCTGCACTGGTTCTCTGTAGCCATGTTTGTAGGCGTATTTGTAGGTACTTATTCTTCTATTTATATTGGTACTTCATTTGCACTGTGGCGTGGTCTGAACCGTCAGGACTTTATCGTACAGGTAAAACCAGAGTTCGAGGATGAAATTCCATAATTTCACCCCGGAGCAATATTTCATTAAAGCCTATCTCCGGATAGGCTTTTTAATGCCGATAAATCTGAATACGCGGGAAAATAAATTCACCACAGCCCTGTCCGGTGCGCCAAGCGATGGTAATCAGGCTCTGGGCAACTTCAAAATGCTGGTAAGCAAAATACCCAAGAGATTCATGCTGCATCTGTGAGTTATCATACATGGGATGGACTCTGGTATTTATATCTTTCAGACTTAAACGGATGCCTAAACCACTGGCCTTTAAAATTGCTTCTTTTGCTGTCCAGACTTTAAACCAGTATAGCCTGTCTTCATCCATAGACTTCCAGGTTTGATATTCTTCTTCATGAAATGCATGTTGTGCCAAAGCATCCAGCCTTACTTGACGTTCCAGATCTTCAACATCAATTCCTATGTCCTGCTGCTCAGAACTGGTTACTAATGCATAGATTTTTTTACTATGGGTATGATTGATTGCCAGATTATGTTCTTTTAAGTACGGTTTACCGTGGCATGTATAAGCAAAACTTAAGGCAGTGACGGGCTGTCCTAGTATTTCACTAAGCAGACGATTTCGATAAGCGTAAATAGCCTGCTTACGCTGCTGGATTTGCTGGCGCAGTTCCTGTTGTGGAGTAACCTGTTCGAAACGCTTCATAGCACAGATATCAACACGCAGCATATTTTATCCGGTTCACTAAATTACAAGCAGTATAACGGTTCATGAATAAACAAAAAAACCCAAATCGAAATTTGGGTTTTTAAATTATATTAAAGCACTATTTAGCTTAACGCTTGAATTTTTTCTCAGCTTTTTTAAATTTCTGGATATAACGACGGCGACGTGCAGCAGTACGCTCATCAAGCTGTGATTTACGTCCTTCGAATGGATTTTCTGAAGTTTTAAAGTCGATTTTAACAGGTGTACCTTCAAGCTTATAAACTTTACGGAAAACATTTTCCAGATAACGGCGATAATCTGCAGGAGTCTTGTCGACCTTGTTACCGTGAATCACAATCGTTGGCGGATTTTGTCCACCCATATGAGCATAACGCATTTTAATCCGGCGGCCACCAACCATAGGTGGCTGATGTGCTTCGGTTGCATCATTAAGTATCTGTGTTAATTTAGCTGGTGATACTTTCAGGTGAGATGAATCATAAGCCCGATGGATTGAAGGATAAAGATCACCTACACCAGTACCATGTAAGGCTGAAATCAGATGGATACGTGCCCAAGGAATAAAATCAAAACGGCGGTCTACATCCAGTTTACACTGCTTGCGGTCATATTCAGACATGTTGTCCCATTTGTTGATCGCAATTACCATGGCCCGGCCAGCTTCAAGTGCATAGCCGATCAGGTGTAGATCCTGCTCTACCACGCCCTCACGGGCATCGAGCACCACTACCACTACATGTGCATCTTTCATGGCTTGCAAAGTCTTTACTACCGAGAATTTCTCGATCATTTCATCGACTTTACCTTTACGGCGCACACCAGCAGTATCAATGAGAGTATATTGACGACCATCGCGCTCAAACGGAATATAGACTGAATCGCGTGTAGTTCCAGGCTCATCATATGCAACTACGCGCTCTTCACCAAGCAACCGGTTAACCAGAGTAGATTTACCGACATTCGGACGGCCAATAATAGCCAGACGCAGGCCTGTAGCTTTATCATGTTCTTCCCGATTCTCATCTTCAGGTACATCTGCCAGCACTTCTTCCAGCATTTGTGCCACACCGCGACCATGACTTGCAGCAACATGCATGGGCTCACCAAGGCCGAGTTTATAAAACTCGACCACCGCTGCTTCCGCATGTACGCCGTCTACCTTATTGGCTACCAGAAAGACTTTTTTGCCAAGTGTGCGTAGTTCACGCGCAATCTGTTCATCAGAGGCCAACAGCCCCGCACGCGCATCAACTACAAAAATAATGAGATCGGCTTCATGAATTGCAGTTTTAGACTGCTCTGCCATGTAAGAGTCAATTCCCTGTTCGCTTTCGCCAATACCGCCTGTATCGACTACGATAAAGGATTTGTTTTGATACACAGCATCGCCATATTTGCGGTCACGTGTTAGGCCGGCGAAGTCGGCTACAAGGGCATCACGGCTCTTGGTAATCTGGTTGAACAACGTTGATTTTCCGACGTTCGGACGACCAATGAGCGCAATTACGGGTTTCATAGATTAACCTTTATTCAAGATCAGCCAGTTGGTCTGGTCTGAACATCAGAAACTTTGGAAGAAAATAATAGATCACAGATCTAAATAAAAACACGGGGCATTGAAATTTCAATTACCCCGCGTTTCAAAAAATACGGTTGGGTTTATTTTAGCACAAGCAGAGAAGAATTAACGATTCTGCCAGACGCTTAACGCTCCCTTTCTGGTAGAAACGTAGAGCTGCCCATCAATTACCTGTAGTGAACGTACTTCGCCACCGGTTTTAGAGCGACCTACCAGTTGCCCAGAGGCTGGATCAATCAAATGTAATACGCCATCCAGATCACCAACCACCAGATCTTGACCAAGTATCACCGGATTACTTAACCGACGGTTGAGCAGGCTATCATTCTGCCAGAGCTGTTCACCTGTCGTGAGATTAAATGCCGTGACTTTACCATCGTTTTGTGCAACAAAAACCGTGTTGTTAAAAACTTCCGGACGCTGTGTACTGCTGGCATCTTCACTCCAGACTACCTGTTGTGATGCCAGATCAGTTACAGTAACTTGCCCCTGATAACTGGTCGTCACCAAAAACTGGCCAGCCATCACAGGATCGCCATCAATATCAATCAGGCGCTGCACATCCGAGCGACCGCTACTGACCGCTACACGGCGCTGCATTCGCGGCACACCCGTTAATACATCCAAAGCATAAATATAGGCATTAGATGAAGCAATCAGTACTGTACGCGGATCAGCAGAAACTGGGGCTGCCTGGCCACGCAGACTAAACTGTGCATTTGGCAACCGGTATGCCCAGACCTCTTGCCCAGAGGCCAGGTCATGTGCAAAGACATTCCCATCATTTGCCACAGTAATAACACGACCAGCTTGTATCAGTGAGGGGCTGAGTAAAGCCCCTGATAACTGCGCAGTCCATAATTGCTTGCCTGTTGCCTGTTCCAGGGCAAACAGCTGACCTTTACGGTTACCGACAACCACCACGCCATCAGCTGCCTCAGCTCCGGCACTTAGCCCTTGCTTGCTGACACGAGTCTGCCAGAGACGCTGTTTACCACGAAAAGCTGTTACTTCGCCTTTAGGATCTACTGCAAAAATAACACCGTTATCGACTGCGAGTCGTAACCGGAGTGGATCAGCTTCATCGGTAGAAGAAACATTTTGCGAAAATACAGGCACCAGACTTTTTGCTTGCGCAAGTTTTGGCAGTGGATTCGGTTTGGCCTCTTCTACTTTAATTTTATTACTTGAGCAACCGATCAGCGCAGCTGATAATACTGCCATTGCAAATGATATTTTATATTTTCTATCCATTAAGACTCATCCACTTGTGTTTCCAAAATAGGGCGTTCGATTTCAGGATCATCAACTAAAACGCCTACACTTTCGAGTTTAATTTGTAAAATTTGTCGTTCTTTTTTACGCTCAGCAAGTGCATCCCATGCGCTCTGATAAGCTTTTCTTGCTGAGGCAATATCATTTTTTGCCACATACACGTCGCCACGTGCTTCTTCAGCAGTAGCTTTAAAAGCCGGATCAGTTACGTCAGCCAGGGTTTTAAGTGCCGCATCATATTTGTTTTGAGCCAATTGGGCGTAAGCCAAGCGCAGTTTCAGCACATGAACCAGACCTTCATCCTTGAGTTTAGTGGCTTCTACCCGCTTGAGTGCTTTTTCTGCTGCAGCATAATCACCACGATCATAAGCCTGCTTAGCCATTACAAACTGGGCCTGAAGTGCGTGTACAGAATCAGGCGCTTCTTTCACAATCTTGTCAGCAGATTGTGAAAGTGCATTCAGGGCATTAATATCCTGACTATTTACATTTCTGGCTTCATCCATAAGCTGCTGCACCTTGGCAGTACGCATCTGGTTCTCAGCCAGAGTTTTCTTTTGCCAGTATTCCCAGCCAAAAAAGGCAATTAACGCAATTAAAATACCGCTAATAATGGCAGAGCCATATTTTTTGGTAAATGACTTTAAATTATCTAGCTGGTCTTCATCACTTAATGCGTTCATGTGATTATCCTTTTTTGTTTATATTCTCAGCTTATTCAGAGGCAAGCTGTTCAATCAGGTACGGAGTAAGATTGTCTATTTCAACTTCAACCTGCTCTGCATTTTCCAGACGTTTTACTGTCAGCTTCCGGTTTTCCCATTCGCGCTGCCCCAGAATCACGGCAAAAATTGCTCCAGACTGATCGGCCTTTTTCATTTGGCTTTTCATGCTGCCCTGTGATCCGGTTTTTAGGCGGAATGGACTGCTAGCTACCTCAAACTGGTTACGGAACTGTTCTGCCATGACCAAGGCTTTCCCCTGATAAGCAGGTTCTGCCAGCAAGAATATCTCGCAGTCACGCACGGCAGTATTATCTTCAACCTGTTCAAGCAGAAGTAATAAACGCTCCATCCCCATAGCAAAACCCACAGCCGGTACAGACTGGTCTGCTTTACCTTTAAGCTGGCCTACTAAACCGTCATAACGGCCACCGGCACACACTGTGCCCTGTGAGCCTAAATGAGTGGTGGTCCATTCAAAGACAGTTTTGTTGTAATAGTCGAGGCCCCGTACCAACTTTTGATTAATGACAAAACTAATGCCTGCATCATTCAAATACTGTTGCAACAGGTTAAAGTGCGCCAATGTTTCCTCACCCATAAAGTCATGAAGTTTTGGCGCATTTTCTAAAATAGATTGAGTTTTAGCATCTTTGGAATCCAGAATCCGCAAGGGATTCGTGGTTAAACGGCGCTGTGAATCTTCATCCAGATCTGCTTTATGTGATTCTAGAAATCCGACCAATGCTGCACGATAAGCTGCACGTTCATCAGCTTCACCCAAGGTATTTAGCTCTAACTGAACTTTGTCTGCCACCCCCATACGTTTCCACAGACGTGCAGTCATCAGAATCAGCTCTGCATCCATATCTGGCGTTGCTACGCCAAAAGTTTCGACCCCAAACTGATGAAACTGACGATAGCGGCCTTTTTGCGGTTTTTCATAACGGAACATCGGACCGATATACCACACACGAGGCGTCGCTCCGCGCAGCAGGTTATGCTCAAGCATTGCACGCACACAGCCTGCCGTTCCTTCAGGACGTAATGTCAGAGACTCCGGCGGATTACCTTTGTCCAGAAATGTATACATCTCTTTTTCAACAATATCGGTTGCATCACCGATCGAACGTTTAAACAGATTCGTCTGTTCAACTATCGGCAAACGGATTTGTTGATAGCCATATGTATCCATCAAAGATGACAGATGCTGCTCTAGACGTCTCCAGGCCGGGGTCTGTGCTGGAAGAATGTCATTAAAACCTTTGATTGCGACAATTGAACTCATGATGAACTACGAATGATCTCTTTAGATTTAGCTTCTTCAAGCTCGGAAACACGTTGACGAACCATAGTTTCGATTTCATCAACCAGCTGATTGGTATCAATTAAATGACTTTTTTCACCATTACGGTACACCAGTGAACGTGGACTTGCACCCACTACACCAATATCGGCTTCTTTAGCCTCGCCCGGACCATTGACCTTACAGCCAATTACGGAAACATCCATAGGTGTACGGATATCTTCCAGACGCTCTTCTAAGGCCTGCATAACTTTAATCACGTTGAATTCCTGACGTGAGCAGCTTGGACAGGCAATAAAGTTGATACCATTGGAGCGCAGACTGAGCGATTTTAAAATATCAAAACCGATTTTAATTTCTTCTTCAGGTTCAGCCGCCAGGGAAATACGCATGGTATCTCCAATGCCTTCCATTAACAAACCGCCTAGCGCAATGGCGGATTTGACAGAGCCTGTCCGGTAGACACCTGCCTCAGTCACACCTAGATGCAGCGGATTATCAATCTGCTGTGACAAGAGGCGATAAGCATCCATAGTCAGAAATACATTAGAAGCTTTAACCGAAACTTTAAACTCCTGAAAATTCAGGCGATCAAGAATGTCAATATGGCGCATCGCTGACTCAAGCAATGCCTGCCCGGTCGGTTCACCATATTTTTTCTGAATGTCTTTTTCCAGTGAACCAGCATTTACTCCAATACGCATAGAGATATCATGGTGTCTGGCTGCAGCGACCACTTCACGGATTTTGGCTTCAGAACCAATATTTCCAGGATTAATACGCAGGCAATCTGCGCCAAAATCAGCAACAGCCAAGGCAATTTTATAGTCAAAGTGAATGTCAGCCACCAAAGGCACACTTACTTGCTTACGGATTTCACCAAATGCCTTTGCCGCTTCCATACTTGGCACTGAAACCCGCATGATATCCGCTCCAACATCTACACAGCGCTGAATCTGTGCAACTGTTGCAGCCACATCACAGGTTTCGGTATTGGTCATACTCTGGATACTGATGGGAGCATCACCTCCCACATACACTGAACCGACACGGATTTTACGTGTCGGCCGGCGTTTAATCGGATTTTCAATCATTGCATCGCTCTACTGTTGCGAATTAGCGAGACAAACGGAATTCTGCTTTTCCGTTCACCGTATATGGAGACAATGAAATCTGCTCACTATTTAAACTGAGTGATACTGCGGTCGCATCATCAAGACGGATCTGATATGGGCTTTCACCGCTTAGTGTCAGAGTGGAATCCTGACGTCCTGTCGCCAGCACCTTACCTGTCGCATCAACTATATGAACAGAGGTAGGCCGGGTAAAATTCAAGACCAGCTGATCACCAGATGCTGCTGCATTAAGACTGTTATCCAGATCAACAATCTGAACCTCTGACTGGGCTACAGCTGGCCGCTCAGTTTCGTCCTTTTTACCTGATGTCCAGTTCTGGATAGCAGCCCCCCCCAGCCAGACTAGCAGTAGAATCACAGCCGCCACAATAGCCCGTTTTATCCATTTCCGGTTACGGTCACTGTTAGAACCAGGCAGTTTACCCATAATTTTAATCGGGGAGTTATTCAGTGCATGATTTGGCAGCAGGCCGGTATCATTGGCATAAATCTCATCAAACCGCTGGATAATGGCAGTTGCATCCGTACCCAGATATTTAGCATAAGAGCGGTAATAACCTTTAATAAAGGCTGCCTCAGGCAGGGTTTTATAATCATCCTGCTCAAGCGCCTTCAAAGTCTTTAAAGGTATTTTAAGGTCAGCCGCCACAGTTTCAAGTTCAAGGTTTTTTGCAATACGAATATGGCGTAAATACTCACCAGGACGCTGAACATTTCCTAACGCATTCGGCGCTACGTTAGAGCTAGAACCAGTAGGTTGCTGTGAATTAGGATTTACTTCCATACGGCCTCAGTACTGTGCTGTAATTGCAAATAACGTTGATATTCTTGGCTGTCCGGGAACAAGGCACGTAACTGGTTCACCAAAACTTGTGTTCCCATTTTATCATCATTGGCACGCGCAATTCGAATTCCGATCCAAAGAGCACGCGCACCCTGATTCTTTTGCCCTACACGACGCACATATTGTTCATAAAGCTGTGTAGCAGCAGGAATCTGTTGCCGCAAATAGAAAATTTCCGCTAACTCTAACATTGAAATGGAAGAATCGCGGTTAGCTTGCAATGCCTGTTTGAATGTTTTTTCAGCATTCGCAACATTGCCGAGCTTAAGATAAATTCGTCCCAGATTTTCAAGCGCCTGGTAACGCTGCTCATAGCCTAAAGTTGCACCAGCAATTTCCAGTTGTTCGATCGCATCTTTATAACGACCGATCTGGTACAAATAGGCGCCATAATTATTACGCGCCTGTGCATTTTTAGGCTCAATTGAAATAGAGCGTCTGAAATAACTCTCAGCCTTGTCCAGATTTAGCTGACTCCCCTCTTGCTGGAGCAGGACTCCCATCATCATGTTCGCAGTGGCGTCTCTGGAATCAACTTCAAGTGCCTGGTCTAGTGCCCGTTTAGCAGCATCCAGATCACCCGATTTAATATATTCCGCTGCCAGCTGGGTTCGAACCTTGACTGCCTTTTCTGGATCCTTACTGAGGGTATCTGGAGTCTGGCAAGCAGTAACAAGCAAGGCCGACAAAGTCACTGTAAGTAATACAAATGTTTTATACACCGGCTTTCTCAACTGCTTTTCTCCTCTCAGGTTTATCTATCCATGAGAGCGCATAATTTCATTGCGCTCTGCTACTTTCTTTTTCCACTGTTCAGCACGACGGGTACGGTCCGCAACCTGGCCAACCAGCTGGCCGCAGGCTGCATCGATATCATCACCACGAGTCTGACGAATCGTACACACAAAACCCGCATCCGACAAAGCTTTTTGAAAAGCAATAATACGGTTGCGGCTAGAGCGGCCATAAGGAGCATGCGGGAACGGATTAAACGGTATGAGGTTAATTTTGCTTGGCAGGTTCTTTAACAGCCTGATCATCTGCTGGGCATGCTCAAGTGAGTCATTTACCCCGTCCAACATGACATATTCAATCGTAACGTGTTTGCGTGCACTTTCATTGCCATCTTTATTGATGTAACGCTGACAGGCAGCAATCAGCTGCGCCAACGGATACTTTTTATTGATGGGAACCAGCTCATTACGCAGTTCATCATTTGGCGCATGTAAAGAAATTGCCAGGGCTACATCAATATCCTGTGCCAGCTGATCAATTTTAGGCACTACGCCTGAAGTCGACAATGTGACACGGCGCTTGGACATCCCATAAGCAAAATCATCCAGCATAATATACATGGAGCTTAAAACCGCATCATAGTTTAAAAGCGGTTCGCCCATTCCCATCATGACCACATTGGTCACGGAGCGGGTGCGTTCAGCTACCGGTACATCTTCCATATAAGACTGGTTAGCTACCCATAACTGCCCGATAATTTCATCAGGTGTTAAATCACGCTGAAAACCCTGTTTACCGGTAGAGCAAAACGAGCAGTCCAAAGCACAACCAACCTGTGAAGAAATACATAGGGTTTTGCGCAAACCGGTCTTATCTTCTGCTGGAATCAGTACGGTTTCTACCAGTGAGCCTGCGCCATCTCCAACACGAAAAACCCATTTACGCGTACCGTCTTTAGAATAATGACGATGCACCACTTCAGGTGCCTTAATTTCACATAACTGTTCTAGCTTGGCACGCAGCTTTCCAGAGATATTGGTCATCTCGGCAAAGTCGGTCACAAAATATTGATGCATCCATTTCATCACCTGACCGGCACGGAACTTTTTCTCTCCAAGCTTTTCGAAAAAATTTTCCAGCTCAGCACGAGACATGCCCAGCAGATTCACCTTTTTCAGCGCACTATTTGAGGCTTGAGTAGCAGGTGAAGGCTGTTGTTCATCTGTTGACGGAGATGAAACGACCACTTCAGAACTCATGTGTATTACCTAACTCATGTCAGAGATCAATGGGAGTTGCTCAATATTCAAGCAATAAATTCTTTAGAGAATAAAAAAACCAGATAAGTATAATAACACTTATCTGGTTTAAATGCTGTCAATTAACGAGTGCGTGGGCAGATCTCGTTGTCAGCAAAGAAGTAAGCAATTTCACGCTCAGCAGATGCAACTGAGTCTGAACCGTGAGCAGCATTTTCATCAATAGAAGTTGCGAAATCTGCACGGATAGTACCAGGAGCTGCTTCTTTCGGGTTAGTGGCACCTAGAATGTCACGGTGAGCAAGCACTGCATTTTCACCTTCAAGTACAGATACAACTACTGGACCAGAAGTCATGAATGCAACCAGGTCACCAAAGAAACCGCGTTCTTTATGTTCAGCATAGAAGCCTTCAGCTTCAGCTTGAGTCAGGTGTTTCATTTTAGTTGCAACGATTTTTAGGCCAGCTTTTTCAAAACGAGCAAAAATATCACCGATGTGGTTTTTAGCTACTGCATCTGGCTTAACAATAGATAGAGTACGTTCAACTGCCATGATTGGCTCCTTAACTGAAAATTTAAACGTCAAAAAATTTGGCGCATTATACCTGAGGTCATACGCGATAAGCAGCTTTGAATATGTAAAAAGTTTAGGTTTTTTTAGCTATTTTTAGCGGACTTCATCAATCCAGGCCATTTGAATCGCTTCAAGTAGTCCTTCATTTGATTTTTCTGGATTATCACTAAACTCAGGTAATGCACAAACCCAGGCATGCAGGTCAGTAAAGCGCACCCATTGTGGGTCCACTTCAGGGTGTGCTTCAGAGAGCTCAATGGCAATATCAATGGTATCTGTCCAGCGTAAGCCCATAATCCAAGTTTCCATCATTTATTTACTGTTACGCTACTTTATCAATTCCATCTGGGTAGAGATAGTCTGGAAATAAAAACTTATAACTTAAAGTATAAGCTCAAACCAAGGAGCGCAGTAGATCAATACTCCTGCAACGCCTGCACCCAGAATAGCGCCAACCAGTACATCACTCGGATAATGCAGTCCTAGAACCATGCGTGAAACAGCTACCAATACCGTAAAAGGCAGCATAAGTATCATGAGTACAGGCTGTACATAGCCCAAACTTACCGTCGCCAATACTGCATGTAGCGTATGTCCTGAAGGAAAGCTGAAGTGATCCAGAGGGCGCTCACCCAGAATGATGACCTGATGTACCTGATAAGGTCTGGGTCGAGTAGTTTTACATTTTAAGAATTTATAGAGACCTGTTCCAAGCAGCCCACCCAATGATAAATAGATAATTTGCAGACTATAAGCCAATCCTTTAAGCATCCAGACAGCTGCCAGCATTACATACCAGAAAGCTCCATCGCCTAGCCGGCTGATTATTTTGAAAAACAGGGCTATACGCTGTGAATGGGAAAAGTGATTAAGATATAGGCAACCTTTTAAATCAAGGTCTAATATTCTAATTTTGGCATTTCTAAATCTCATTATTATTCTCCTCTTTAGAAAAAGGATGCTAGGTGGTCATGACGGACTCCTGCACGACTTGGTAGAGCGCCTGCTCAAGCTGTTGTACCGGCTGCTGCCAGCCTGCATGCTGAACCCTCTTGCGGGCGTTTAGGCCCATTGTTCTTAAAACAGCATTCTCAGGCAGGTTCTCAATTGCCCTGCTTAAACCATTTATATCTTTTAAAGGGCTGAGCCACCCCGTTTGTCCGTGTTCAACATATACATGGGCACAAGCATAATCATAAGCGATTACAGGTAAACCGCTAGCCATTGCCTCTAAAACTACATTTCCAAATGTTTCGACCTGGCTGGCAAAAGTAAATACATCAGCACTAGCGTATGTAGTCGCCAATACTTCTCCACTTAGATTACCAGTAAAGATCACATTCGAATTCTGGACCATTTTTTGTAAGCGTAAACGGTCCGGTCCATCGCCAACAATGACTAATTTAGGTGATGACTCTTTATTGCTATAGAGCCGTGCATGACTTTCAATCAGCACATCCACTTCTTTTTCAGGAGAAAGCCGCCCCACATATAACAGAACTTTCGTATCGGCATTTACTCCCCAGCTTTTGCGCAACTGCTCAGAACGTTTCTCCGGATTAAATTGTTGTGGATCTACTCCACGCGCGATCACTTTTAAAGGGCAAGAGACCCCCATATCTTTTAGCAACTGCTCGGTATCCTTGCTGGGTATACAGGTCAATTGGGTACTATTATGAAACCAGCATAAATATTTCTGGACAGGTTTCACCAGAAAAGCCAAATCAAAGAAACGGCTAAAATCCTGAAAAGGAGAATGAAAACCGCTTGAAACAGGAATACCAGCTGACTTTGCCGCCTGTAATGCTGTTAATCCTAGCGGCCCTTCTGTCACAATATGCACCACATGAGGCTTGAAATCATCTAGTGCCTGGGAGACCTTTAAATACTGGGGCCAGCCAAAATGCAGTCCCGGATAGCGTGGAATCGCTTGCGAAACCACCAGACATTCCCGGTTGGGAGTAAAATGTGGACATGTCTGATGCTGATGTGGCCGGATGAGTAAAATTTTATGGCCTTGCTGTTGCAGACCTTTACAAAGCTGTAGCAAAGATAAAGCTACGCCATTAATTTCGGGTGGCCAAGTTTCGGTGACCAAGGCAATTTTCAGGCGTGGACGGACTATTCCCTGAATCAGCTCAACTTCAGAGGTAGAATTAAGCTGCTGGTTTTTAAAATAGAATCTGAAATTTTCTGGAAAATCCTGCTGCTTGAAGGCTGTAGCGTATGGATTAGACATACGTCACCTGACTGATCTAGTTATTCTCATATATTCACTATAGAAGTCATGCTTGACAGAAATATGATCAGGTCATGACAGTTTTCTGACAGCTCATATAAAAAGCACGCCGAAGCGTGCTTTTTTCACTGATACACCCTAGCGTTTTAAGCTTGACCTTTTAACTTGGCATAGTCTAAAAGCACATTTGCAGCTTCAGAAACGAAGGTTTCTTCCTCGGGTAATGGTGGACGTTGAGTAGCTTTCATCTTGGCACGTGATTCTGCTAATGCTTCCAGTGAAGCCTGATAGCTTTCCCAATTAGCATAAGGTTTTTGGCCTGCGATTTGGCGACGGGCATTTTCAGCAGCCAAGGTTTTCTGTTCAAGATCCTTTAACTCAGCCTTGCGTTGATCAATGTCCAGCGCAAGCTGTTTTTTCTCTTTGCCGGCCTGAGAGATGGCTTTACGTTGATCCAGATACTTAAATTGTGGATCAAGCTTTACGCGCTGGCTGGATAACTGGGCCAGTTGGGCAACATAAGGCTGAATAGATCCTTCACGCTTGAAAGGTGCAGTTGGAATAGTATCCCACTTTAAGGCATTTTTAGCTTTACGCTCGCCAAATTCCTCATCATAAATATCGACCAGTTTAATATCAGGAATGACACCCTTATTCTGGGTACTGCCACCTGTAACGCGGTAGAATTTACGCTGTGTCAGTGTAGCCTGTCCATATGCCAGAGTATCCAGCTGCACTTGAGCAGTCCCCTTACCGGTGGTAGTACTGCCAATTACAATACCACGCTCATAATCCTGAATAGCTGCTGAATAGATTTCACTTGCTGAAGCAGAAGCCAGATTGACCAGTACCGCCAATGGGCCGGCATAGGTTTGTAATCCACCATCATTATCTTCAAAGACGCTGACATTACCGTTACCATCACGGATTTGCACTACCGGGCCTTCCTTGATGACCTGACCCAGCATACGTGCGACTTCTTCTAGTGAGCCTCCAGGATTATTGCGCAGATCAATAATTATTCCTTCTACATTTTTAGCAGAAAGTGCACGTAATGCATTATTGGTATCCTCTGAAACCGAGCGATACTCCGTACCTGCACGACGTGCGCGGTAGTTCAGGTAGAATGACGGAATTTCAATTACACCAAACACATGTTTTTTACCATCACGGTTGATTTCAACCGTCCGTAAACGGACTCCTGCATCTTCTTCCTGAATGACATCACGAACTAAAGTGACGGTACGGGCCTGTCCCATTGAAGCTCCACTACCTAAAAGCTTTAAGGTTACTTTGGTGCCACGCTTGCCTCGAATCAGTCCAACAATTTCTGCACTTGGCCAACCAATGACGTCAATCATTTTGCCGCCATCTTGTGACACCCCGATAATTCGGTCACCAGATTTCACTTGTCCCGATTTACCAGCCGGACCACCTTCTACAATTGTTTCAATTTTAGTGTAGTCTTCATTACCACGTTCCGGCCGGATTGATACCCCGATGCCTTCAAGCTGTAAAGTGGTCTGACGGTTCAGCTCCATTGCATCAATTGGCGGGAAATAGTTACTGTGCGGATCATAAGTTGCCAGCATAGCATTCAAGGTTTTGTCCAGCACATCGTCACTCTTAATGCGACTGATACGTTCCAGCTGACGGGTATACCGTTTGGTGAGGGTCTGAACCGGGGACAAGTCCTCAAAACTGGAAAGATCCTGGCCGTTTGCCAGCTCCGGGTTATCTTTAATCGCTTTTTGCTTGGCCAGTTCTTCTTCTTTAGTGATAGTCAGGTTAATCAGCTGGGACACCAGCATTTTCCGCCAAAAATCTTGCTGCTCGGCAGTTGTTTTAAAATAAGGTGCCTTCTCTCGGTCCGTTTCAATGAAGACATTCGGCTGCTTCAAATTCTGCGGTTTCTTGAGTTCATTAAGCATGAACTGGTAAAACGCAGCTAGACGCTGACGGTACTGTGCATGAATTGTATAGGGACCAGACAGGTCTCCCGCCTTTAAGGATGCGCCAAAATTTGAGCCGTATTTATTTTTATATTGCTCGACTTCCGGCTGTAGAAATAGTGAGTGGTCTGGATCAAGGCTGTCCAGATACATCTCCAGAATCCGATTGGATGTCTGGGCATCAAGACGCATATTTAAGTAATGCTGACGGTCTACCAAAGTTGCCAACTGACGTGAAACCAGAGCCTGTTCCTGGGTCGGCTGAAGCGATACAGAAGAAACAGCCGTTTGATTGGTTGCAGCAGTTGCCTGACTAATGGCATGTGAAAAGAACAGTCCCCCAGTTGCCACTGCAACTGCACAAGCGAGCATTTGAAGTTTCATAAATAATTAATACTTCCTTGGATATTCCCAATTACACCACGATGTTTCCGAAATGAACAAAGCGAATTCAATATCTTAAACAGGCCGAAAAGTTGTATCGTGTAGTTTTATCATATTCTGTACCCACAAAATGTAGCAAAACATTGCTGAATTCAGGTATTGTTTTAATTAAAGATCTTAATACGGAACCCCATATGATTGGCGCACTAATGCTCGATATCGCCGGTACAACCCTGACCTTAGAAGATATTGAACTATTAAAGGCTCCGCAAGTCGGCGGCATGATTTTATTTTCACGGAATATTGAGTCTCCTAAACAGGTCCGTACGCTGACTGATCATATGCGTCTGATTCGTCCAGATATTTTAATTGCGGTAGATCAGGAAGGTGGCCGGGTACAGCGCCTTAAAACCGGCTTCACCCTGCTACCTGCCATGGGTCGTTTTGGTGAAGTCTATCAGCAGAATCCAGAAGCCGCTCTGGACCTCGCAGAAAAATGTGGCTGGCTTATGGCAACTGAAGTTCTTGCTGTAGGGATCGATTTTAGTTTTGCGCCCGTGCTCGATATCAATGCCATTAGTGATGTCATTGGTGACCGGGGCTTTGCTTTGACCCAGGCTGATATTATTCCTCTTGCACACGCTTTTATTCAAGGTATGCACCGTGCCGGTATGGCCACTACAGGTAAACATTTCCCAGGCCACGGTAATGTCAAAGCAGACTCTCACGTGGCCGCTGCCATTGATAACCGTAATTATGATGAAATTTATCAGAATGACATGCAGCCCTTTATTCAATTACAGTCCGAACTGGATGCACTCATGCCGGCTCATGTGGTTTATGAGCAGGTTGATTCTAAACCAGCCGGTTTTTCCGAGTTTTGGGTACAACATATTTTGCGTAAAGAACTTAAATTTGATGGTGTATTATTTTCAGATGACCTGACCATGCAGGCCGCTTGTGTGGCTGGTGGTGCTGATGCGCGTATACAAGCTGCACTGCAAGCTGGCTGTGATATGGGTCTGGTTTGCAATGACCGTACAGCTGCCCGTCTGGCACTGAGCGCCATTCAGGATTTCCCATTACCAGACCAGCAACGCCTGGAACGGATGCGCGGTAAAATCCCAGATATTTTACCTAAATCAGGACTTGAACTGGGTACCGAATGGCAACAAATCAAACAGGAAATTGAAGCATTTAAAGCCAATAGCTGCCATTAAGCGGTTAAAGTCAAAAGAGCATTACACATGCTCTTTTTTCTTATATAAATAGCAACTGATTAAAATAAAAATGAGGATTTATTCATGACACGAGAGCTGTCTAGACACCGGCATATTTCTTTTACTGCTCATTATACTGGTTATATTTGGTATCAGATGGGAATTTCACATCCTGAACTTGCTACGTCCAAGGGTAAAAGTCTGGCGATGCTGGTTAAACCGGTAGAAAGCTGGGCAGAGAAATTTATAGGCGCCAGTATGCGCAGCTCTTTGAAACAGCGTCATGAAATGCTAGATGATGCGCTTAAACAGTTGCTTGAGCAAACACCAAATTTACAGGTTCTGGAAATTGCCTGTGGATTATCACCACGTGGTTGGTGGTTTAGAAAACATTATCCACAAATCGACTATCGTGAACTGGACTTGCCAGCAATGGCACACATCAAGCAACAAGCACTACAGCAGATTGACCCTAATAGCCCAGAAGTTTTATCTGTTGATTTATTTAGTGAAAACTTTAAACAGGTTTTTGAAATTTTTGATCCTAAACGTCCTTTAGTTGTTATCAGTGAAGGATTAGTCAACTATTTTGACCTGACTCACTTAAAACAGCTGATCAGCAATATTTCTCTTTATGGCAGTAAGTTTAGAACATTACATTATCTGACCGATCTTTATCCCCAGCCCCAAGGCAGACGTCTGGCAAAGGTCATGTGGAGCAGCAGTAAATTATTAAAATGGATGTCACGTAGTGCTTTTACTTTCCATTTTCAAAATCCGGCTGAAGTACAGCAATTTATACAGAACGCAGGTTTTGATGAGGGTGAGGTTATTCAACCTGCAGATTCTCTTTATTCAAAAGGCTCCAAGCCGGCTCAAGAGGCCCGGTCACACGATATTGTCTGGATGGTTCATGCACAAAAAAAACAGCGTATATGACGCTGTTTTTTTAATATTTTAAATCAAGCTAAAGTCATAGCTTCCTGCTGACAGGCAATAAAATGAAGTAAACGTTCTGCCAGTTCAAAACTGCCATGCTTGAACAGTGCACGTATACCCTGCTGTTCTGCTTCAAAAATCAGACACTCTATTTGAAACACTCCCTGATCATCTTCAAGGTGAAGTGCCAGATCACGTGGATATTGCTGTATCAGGTTTAATTGCTGCGGGTCAGGAATTTTTAAATACACACCAAAAAAGCTGATGTCAGAAATATTCACTTGAAATTCTACAGACAGGTAACGGTGTGACAGTTGTGAAAGTTGACCGTACATAGAGATACGTCTTTCTCCACGGCGCTCCATCGTCAGGATTTCTTCACGAGTCATGGGAATAATGCCTTCGAGTCCTTCCAGCGCTTCGGCATTTAGGAAGGCTGAAAAGAGACGCATAGTTTCTTTACGCCGCTGTAACTGTGGAACATGGTCAGCATTGGCAATCAGGGCAAACTCCATATCCGGACATTGCAAGGCAAAATATGCGTTTTCATGAGGTAGTGTAAAACTGTCATATTGTCCAGCTGCAACAAGTGTTTTACAGGCAGGAGCAGGAACATGCTGTAATCTGAGTAATCGACTGCAATTAATCGCATAACGCTCACGTTCAGTAGACTGAAACTCAGCCATTTGCCGAAAAAACAATCGTTTGGCAGTAGGTGACATACGGGTCTTATCTAACTTGGCATGATTAACCAGATACAGAATCACTGCCTGACCGAACTCTTCCATCCGGTCTTCCTGCATAAGTTTGAGTGATTCTTCTAAAATCATGCGCCAGCTTTTCCGGGTTTTTTGCATTACGCCCATCAGAATCATACGCTCTACCAGTTCAGGTCGCTGCTCAGCAAAATAAGCCGCTACTACAGACCCAAGGGACATACCCATAACTGATACTTTTTCCAGTCCTTCAATGTCGAGCCATCGACCAAGCATAGCCGCCAGGTCTGGCAATTCCAGACTTCCGGCAGACACACCGCTGTCATGATTCATAATTTGCTGGTTAGCCCCCATAGAAGGCAAGTCAATCAGAATAATCGGACCACTGGCAAAAAGCTGTTCAACACAATACTTGTAGGAATTGAAATTCTGAAATGCTCCACCCACAATAACGATAGGAGTTTTATGCACTGTCGCAGGTTGGGCGATAGCCATATACTCAACTTTCCAGCCGTCAATCCAGGTCATGCGTGGAGGTTGTTTAAAAATGTCCTTATGGTAAAAATCAAAAAAATGACGGTGTTGCTTCCCTTCGGCATCCATGTCCAGTTGGATAATGGAATTCATACTCCCTCCTCAACGCTTGCTTTATTTTTTATTGTGCAAGTCGGTTTTTAAAACCAAGGTATTCCTCTACCTTTTATAGACGTTTTGTTTTCTATAATTTTTTATTCATTTTATAGAATGCATTTCATAGTATACAAATGCTTTATTTTTGGGCAACTGCTTTCGTTACCGTTCATCTAGTTTTAGCGCTGAAAGTATTTCCAAAACTTTTTTATACTGCACTACATGACAGTTTTTTTTTGAGACAAGCCTTCATTGCGCAGGCGGAGACTGTTACTATCAAAGAAAATTCTGAGTGATCAAACCGCTATGCACAATTCGATTGAACAGTATATGCAAACGGTCGGACAACAGGCTCGTCAGGCTTCGCGTCTGCTGGCCAGTGCTTCTACCGATACTAAAAACAATGCCTTGTCCGCAATCTACACAGCGCTTGAGAACAGTGAAACACAAATTCTCACGGCTAACCAGATGGATATGACCAAAGGCCGTAACAATAATTTGGACAGTGCACTGCTCGATCGCTTGGAACTGACTCCCAGCCGTTTCAAAGGTATGCTGCAGGGTTTAAAGGATGTCATCGGTCTGGTAGATCCGATTGGTGAAATTACTGACATGTCCTATCGTCCCTCAGGCATCCAGCTCGGTAAAATGCGTGTGCCCTTAGGCGTAGTCGGTATGATTTATGAATCCCGTCCGAATGTTACCCTAGAGGCTGCCTCTCTTGCGCTTAAATCAGGCAACGCCATCATTTTACGTGGTGGCTCTGAAGCATTCGAATCGAATCAGGCGATTGCAGCGGCTATTCAACATGGTTTAAAAACTGCCGGACTGCCCGAACATGCGGTTCAGGTACTGGAAACCACCGACCGGGCTGCTGTAGGCCAACTGATTACCTTGACCGAATATGTCGATGTTATTGTTCCACGTGGTGGCAAAAGCCTGATTGAACGAATCACAGAAGAGGCACGTATTCCTGTGATCAAGCATTTAGACGGTAACTGCCATGTATTTGTAGAGGCACAGGCAGATTTGCATAAAGCCTTGCCAATTGCTTTAAATGCAAAGACTCATCGTTACGGCGTATGTAATGCCATGGAAACCCTGCTGGTCGATGAACAGATTGCTGATGACTTTCTACCCCATATTGCCGAGCTGTATCAGGAAAAGCAGGTTGAGCTACGTGGCTGTCCTGAAACCCGTCGTATTTTGGGTACTTCAGTCAAGGCCGCCACTGAAGAAGACTGGTACACTGAATATCTTGGGCCAATTCTGGCAGTAAAAGTCGTGAGTGGTATTGATGAAGCAATTGAGCACATCAATAAATATGGCTCGCATCATACTGATGCCATTATTACTGAAAACTTCTCTCTGGCACGTAAGTTTCTGGCCCTAGTAGACTCAAGTTCAGTGATGGTCAATGCATCGACCCGTTTTGCTGACGGCTTTGAATATGGTCTGGGTGCCGAGATCGGCATTTCAACTGATAAGATTCACGCCCGTGGTCCGGTGGGTCTCGAAGGGCTAACCTCACAAAAATGGATCGTTTTAGGTGATGGACAAATCCGTCATTAATTTCCTGTTTAATTAGGATTACCTGTATACAAATCCTGATGTTTAGCATCAAACTCTGGTGCTAAACAGCCCAAATACTCCAGAATTTCTCTTTTCAGTCTAATAATTATAAAAACAAGGAGATGGATATGTTCTTTTATTTAATGTTGAGTACTTTCATTTTAGCACTGCTGGTTTCCTTCATTGTGATGCGAATTTTTTCCAGCTCTATTAATACTATTTTAGCCCGTATCATTCATGATCCTATTTATACAGCTTGGGCCAAATATACAAAATTTGCCGGCATGGTCGTAGGTACCTCTTCCGGAGTTCGCATCTACGATATGGAAAAATATATTAATCCTGTCAACTACGGCCCCAAAGATGAACGTTTTATTATTGAACTGACGAATGAGCGCTGGTTTCTGGAAATTTACCGGACAATTATCGAAACTTTGCAAGGTTTAGCCTGGATGATGCTGGTATTTTTCATGGTGGCACTGATTGCCTATGTTCTGGTGAGATGGGCCGAGATGAAATATAAATCTCAGGGGCAAGAGTAATAAATAAAGAAATGAACTATAGATGAAATTTGCAACGATACTTTAGCTTTGCGTAAAACCGAATATGATTTTTTTATTCCTGTGCTACGCTATAACAATTAACTGATTAATATTAAATATTATTGAATAGACCATCCATAGTGCTTAAGTCTAATCGGCTAAAGTCTAGGTTGGACAGAAAAAATACACGTGTTAAAACATACTCATGATCTCTAGCCTGTACACTGGTTCAAGATCAGAGGGACAAGATTATTTCAATTAGAATTCGGGTATCCAACGTGTCTACATCAGTATTAGTCATCAATTGCGGTTCTTCATCTATTAAATATGCCTTAATCTCTGAGCAGGCAAAAGATCGTATCTATGGTTTGGCAGAAAATCTGGGCTCTGCTGATGCACGTATCAAAGGTGTTACCATTGGTGGACAACCACTTGAACTTTCGATCCCTCATGCTGATCACGAACAGGCACTAGAAACCATTTTAAGCCGCCTGTCACAATACAAACCGCAAGCAATTGGTCACCGGGTAGTTCACGGCGGCACACTAACCAAGGCCGAACTACTGACTGATACGATTGTAGAACGTATTCGTGAAGCAACTCCGCTCGCACCATTGCATAACCCGGCTCATCTGGTAGGTATCGATGCCACCATGCGCCTGTTTCCTGAGCTTCCTCAGGTTGCAGTTTTCGACACTGCTTTTCACCAGACAATGCCGGCGCATGCTTATCGCTATGCCGTACCAAAATTCCTATACACAGAACATAATGTCCGTCGCTATGGCTTCCATGGCACTAGTCATGCTTACGTTTCTGAGCGTGGTTCAGAACTGGCTGGAAACCTTAAACAAGGGGGCTGGCTAACTGCACATCTGGGTAACGGCAGTTCAACTTGCGCCATTTGGAATGGTCAGAGCGTAGATACATCAATGGGGCTTACCCCTCTTGAAGGTGTAGTAATGGGCACACGCAGTGGCGATGTTGATCCAAGTCTGCACAGCTTCTTAGCAGCCAACCTCGGCTGGGATGTCTACAAGATTGACCGCATGCTGAACAAGGAAAGTGGCCTGCTGGGCTTATCTGATCTTTCTAATGATATGCGAACTTTAATTGAAGCTTCTGAACAGGGCAATGAAGATGCCACGCTGGCAATTGAAGTATTCTGTTACCGTCTTGCCAAATCTCTTGCTGCCATCAGCTGTGGTCTGCCACGTATTGACGGACTGATCTTTACTGGGGGTATTGGGGAAAACTCAGCTTATATTCGTGAAAAGACGCTCTCCTATCTGCCACACTTTGGCTTCAACTTAAATAAAACCCAAAACAATGAATTAAAACGTGGTACTGAAGGTCGGATTGACCAAGGCCATGGCCCACAAATATGGGTGATTCCAACCGATGAAGAGGCACGTATCGCCCAAGAAACCCGTCAAGTAGCTGCACAGACGAGTTTACTATCAAAAAAGTCTGAACTTGCTGTAGAGCCTGCTTAATTGCGGGCTTTAACCTTCTGTGATTTATATTTTATTTAATTTTTTAAGGCTCCTATGAATACAATTCTACTGATTCCAACTGGAGAAGGTGTCGGTCTGACTTCAGCCTGCCTGGGAATGATCTATGCACTGGACTGTAATGGTATTAAGGCAGGATTTTTAAAACCTTTTTCTGAATCTTTTCAGGAAAATGATCAGAACCGTACCACTAGCCTGTTTGAACATTTATTCCAGACCAGTACGGTTGAACCGATTGCATATGAAAGAGTTAGCCAGCTGATCGCAATGGAAGAAATGGATGAACTGCTTGAAGAAGCAGTCAGCCTGCATCGCAGTGTTGCCGCCAAACATGATGTGATTATTGTAGAAGGCTTATTGCCAAATCATGAGGACCAATTTGCAGGTGAGTTAAATGCCGCCCTTGCACAAGCACTAGATGCCAAGGTAATCCTAGTCAGTACTGCAGACGTACAGAATCCGCGTAAAACTGCTGAAAAAATTGAAGCACATCTACGCCAGTTCGGTGGCGCTGCTTCAGAGCGTACAGCAGGTGTGCTGTTCATGCGAACTAAAGGCTTACCTGAAGAAGTTGCACAGATTCCGGTGACCATTGATCCTTCACTGCGTTTAAGTGCAGAAATTGCAACCTTCACGATCGAGCTGCAAAAATATAACCGTTATTTAGGGACTGCTGACTTACCGATTATTGGTCTGGTTCCATTTAGCAATACCCTGAGTGTTCCACGTACACTGGACATTGCCCGTCTGATTCAGGGCGAATGGATTCATCAGGGAGAAGCACGGCAGCGTCGTGTATTACATAGCAGCCTGATTACCTCAAGTATTGAATATGAGCTGAACAAATTTGTTGCCGGTGAACTGATTATCAGTGCTTCCGAACGTACCGATGTACTACTTGCCAGCAGTTTAGCTACCAGTCATGGTATACCGCTAGCAGGCCTAGTACTAACCGAGCGTCAGGCACCCAATGCCCAGATTCTAAATTTCTGCCAGAATGCTATCAAACAGGGACTACCCATTTTACATACGCAGCTGACTACTCTGGAAACAGCACAGCGTCTGGCAAATCTGAGTAATGAAATACCAGTTGACGATACAGAACGTGCCGAGCAGGTTACCCGTTTTGTCTCTAGCCATATTGATCTGGACTGGCTGACCCAGCAAATCAATGGTAATGCAACTCCCCGCCTGTCCCCTTCAGCTTTCCGGCATGAACTGGTCCAGAAGTCGATTGCTGCGAAAAAGCGCATCGTTCTACCAGAGGGTGATGAACCTCGTACTATTCAGGCTGCAGCGATCTGCCAGTCTCGCGGAATTGCTCACTGTATTTTGCTAGCCAAACCAGAAGCAGTTTTAGAAATTGCCAAAGCCCGTAATATTGAATTACCAGACGATCTTGAAATCATTGATCCGGATACTATTCGTAGCCAGTACATTAGCAGTATGGTCGAGCTGCGAAAAGGCAAAATCAATGACATTCAGGCCAAAGAACAGTTACAGGATACTGTAGTGCTGGGCACCATGATGCTGGCACTGGATCAGGTTGACGGACTGGTTTCTGGGGCGGTACATACCACGGCTAATACAGTGCGACCGGCATTTCAGCTGATTAAAACAGCTCCAGAATATTCGCTGGTCTCTTCAGTATTCTTTATGCTGTTACCAGATGAAGTCTATGTATATGGGGATTGTGCTATTAATCCCGATCCAGATGCCCAGCAGCTTGCTGAGATTGCCATCCAGTCCGCAGATTCAGCCAGGGCCTTTGGTATTGACCCGCGTATTGCCATGATCAGTTACTCAACCGGAACCTCAGGTACCGGTGCCGATGTTGATAAAGTTCGTGAAGCAACAGAGATTGCCCGTCAACGTCGCCCTGATCTGTTGATTGATGGTCCTTTGCAGTATGACGCTGCGTCTGTTGAAAGCGTGGGCCGCCAGAAAGCACCTGAGTCACCTGTAGCAGGGCGCGCCAATGTCTTTATCTTCCCAGACCTCAATACTGGCAACACAACTTACAAGGCTGTACAGCGTGCTGCAAATGTCGTAAGTGTTGGCCCAATGCTGCAAGGACTGAACAAGCCGGTAAATGACCTGTCACGCGGCGCTTTGGTTGATGATATTGTTTTTACGATTGCTTTGACTGCCATTCAGGCAGAACAACAGGCGACAGTATAAATTTTTAAATAAAACAGTCCCAGTATTTCAATTGGGGCTGTTTTATTTTGCTCTAAAAACACTTTCCTTTACATTAACTGGGCCAACCATATGGTATGTCGGGCGCAGTCAGGATCTTCAAACCGCATATTTACCACCCTAAAACCGAACGTCTCAAACAGATTCTTATATTCATCCGGGTCCAGACTTGCATGATATAAAACTTCACCCTGCATTTCCCCTAGAGCTGTGCCATGACTCGGGCCAGTGGTTAACATTAATGCCGTACCGGTTTTTGCATGTTTCTTAAAAATATGAAACATTGCTCTCTGGTCATTATGAGTCAAATGAAAAAAGCTGTCCCAAGCGATAATGCCATTAAAGCTTTGCTTCAAATCCAGTTGACGCATATCAGCTTCTAACCAGTTATGCTCAGGAAAACGGTTCCTAGCTATTTCGAGCATGGCAGCTGAACTATCTATACCTGTAATTTGACATTTTTTTGCAGAAAAATATTGAGCGGTTGGTATACCAGTACCGCAACCCAGGTCAAGAATAGATGATTGATCAGCAATCAGATTTAAAAACTGTTCAAGCCAGGCTTGTTCATAAAAATGCTGGGAGCGTACCTTATCCCATTCGATCGCATATTTTTTATAGATCGGAATAATATTATCTGCGTATTGTTGATCTGACATACCTGATGATAGTTTTAAAATTCAGGAAAAGAATAGCAGAATGCCAAGAGAGGTTACAGGCTAGAAGCAGATGAAGAAGAGAACAATCTAGAAAAAAGATGAAGCTTAGGCTTGATCTTCTAACTGACCATAGAACCAGGTTGCAGCAATAAATATCATAAATGCAATAACCATGAGAATGCTAGATACTGTCATTGTTGATGACTCTATGTAGTGGATACCGGCATTATGCGAAAGTTTTATGACAACTTTATGACAATTTTCTTAAAACTTATATTACTAAAATAACTTTATATAAATCAAATAATAATGACTAAAAAACCTTGATTTTCAGGTATGCAACTATTACCGAAGTGTCATATCACAGAAAACGCATTTAAAAGACCTGCCAAGAATTCATTTTATGCCATCCTGCGCTACCTTTCTTTTTACTATTAAACTTTCGCCCAAAACCTTGCCGGAAATACCCACAGCGGATGCTTTTTGTCTTATAATTTTGGCCGCTAGCTAACAGCCCGCTCAAGAGACATTTGATATGACAACTATTATCAAGCAAGACGACTTGATCACTTCGGTCAAGGATGCGCTTCAGTTCATTTCGTACTACCACCCGCAAGACTTTATTCAGGCAATGAGCCGTGCGTATGACCGTGAAGAAAACCAGGCTGCTAAAGATGCAATTGCACAGATCCTGATCAACTCACGCATGTGTGCTGAAGGTCATCGCCCAATCTGTCAGGATACAGGTATTGTCAACGTATTTCTTGAAGTGGGTCTGGATGTTAAATTCGATTTAACCATGAGCCTGGACGATGCCATTAATGAAGGTGTACGTCAGGGTTATTTGGAAAATACTAATGTTTTACGTGCTTCAGTTCTGGCTGATCCGGCATTTGGTCGCAAAAACACCAAAGATAATACCCCGGCAGTGATTCACTATAAACTCGTTCCAGGTAATAAAGTAGATATTACGGTTGCAGCAAAAGGCGGTGGTTCAGAGAACAAATCTAAACTGGCAATGCTCAATCCATCTGACTCAATCGTGGATTGGGTTTTAAAAACTGTCCCAACTATGGGTGCAGGTTGGTGTCCTCCTGGAATGCTCGGAATTGGTATCGGTGGTACTGCTGAAAAAGCCATGATGCTTGCTAAAGAAGCTCTCATGGAAGAAATCAATATGGATGAGCTGCTACGTCGTGGCCCACAAAGCAAGATGGAAGAGCTGCGTATTGAAATCTTCGAAAAAGTTAATGCCTTAGGTATTGGTGCACAAGGTCTGGGCGGTTTGACTACAGTACTGGATATCAAGATCAAGGATTATCCTTGCCACGCTGCTGGCAAGCCAGTAGGCATGATTCCAAACTGCGCCGCGACCCGCCATGCACACTTTACACTAGATGGTTCAGGTGTAGCGCATATTCAAGCGCCGAGCCTTGAAGACTATCCTGCTGTAACTTGGGATTCTTCAACTTCTAAACGTGTTGATCTCGACCACATTACTCAAGAAGAGATGAATTCCTGGAAACCGGGCGATACCCTACTTCTTAATGGTACAATTTATACTGGCCGTGATGCTGCCCATAAACGCATGGTTGATATGCTGAATAACGGCGAAGAACTTCCTGTTGATTTAAAAGGTAAGTTTATTTACTACGTTGGTCCGGTAGATCCTGTAGGCGATGAAGTGGTCGGTCCTGCCGGTCCGACAACAGCAACACGTATGGATAAATTCACCCGACAAGTGCTAGAAGCGACTGGTCTTTACGGTATGATCGGTAAAGCAGACCGTGGTCCTGCTGCGGTTGAAGCGATTAAGGATAATAAAGCGACCTACCTGATGGCAGTCGGTGGCGCTGCATATCTGGTTTCTAAAGCTATTCGTGAAGCAGAAGTGGTGGCTTTTGAAGACTTAGGGATGGAGGCAATCTATAAATTTGTGGTAAAAGATATGCCTGTATCTGTAGCAGTCGATGTAAACGGCACTTCAGTGCATGCAACCGCACCTAAAATCTGGCAAGCCAAAATTGGTAAAATCCCGGTGGTAGATGCTGCCGCGGTTTAAACTAATATAAATTAAAAAAGCATCCAATCATGGATGCTTTTTTATTTCTTTAATTAAAATATTTTCTCTAATCTTGTGCCTTTATTTGCTTAGTTAGACATTAAGAAAAAAGAACTAATTTTACCAAGTTAAAGGATTCCAGAGTTTAAAACGCTTCTTTAAAGCCAGCTCTTCACCTTCTTCATAATTTTGTTTGACAATTTTACGCTTGGGTTCAGTTAATTTACCCTGTGCATCAGTAAAAGCAGCGAAGTTAAGTCCGGGACTTTTAAGCTGGGTAGTGCGAATTTCACGGAGTCCCTGTTTGACAGGCATTTGTATTAATGGTCCTGCGCGCAATAAACCAAGATTATGGTCAGGTGAGCCCCGAAATTTCTCTTCTTCATACTTCAGAAAATACTGCTGACCAGCACTCACTTTAAAGTCAGCCACCACAGGCTTCTGAAAATGTATTACGCCTAAGGGCCGGCTAATAGTCAAGCGGTAATGACCCTCGGCCAGTTCCAGCCAATAATAATGATTACTGATCAGACTGGGAATACGCTCACCATTCAGAAAAAAATTAGGTGCTACCACTTCCTGCCGGTTCCAGCGGCTATCCGGACGGTACAGATATACTACTGCAGCTTGCGGATGTTGGGGCTTAACTCGCTGAAAAAGCTGACCCGGTTTCTGGTTTACCCAGGAACCGACTGAAAACATTCCAACCCGGTGCTGCTCTAACATAGAAGGCGACTGACTCAGATCTATATTTTTTAACGTAGAGACCAAAGCCGGAGTTGGAGGCGAAACAGGTTGAGTATGACATCCCCATAGCATTCCGCTACCAAGTATTGTCAGCAATAAATAACGCATGATTATCCCTTACCATGTTTTTCTTATTTTAAATTTTTGTCATGTTGCATCAACATTCTATTGAGCTTAACACCCGCATGTAAATTTGAAAATAAAAAAACGTGCCCAGCGGATTACACTCGGCACGTTTCAGATGAACAGCCAATCAGATTCAGGCAGATTTGGTATTCACAACCTTCAGCTCAGATTTAGGGACTGCCCCTTCTTCGCCTTCTTGACGCGGCAAACGCTCAGAACGATATTCTGGCTCAGCACCATCATTGATTACTGCCTCATTGATGACCACTGTCCCGACATCGTTACGGCTTGGCAGGGCATACATGGTTTCGAGCAGGACATTTTCCAAAATAGAGCGTAGACCACGTGCTCCGGTATTACGTTCTAGTGCCTTTTTAGCAACAGCACGTAGGGCAGAATCTTCAAATACCAGATCCACATCTTCCATATTGAAAAGATACTGGTATTGACGGGTCAATGCATTTTTAGGTTCTATCAGAATCTGCATCAGTGCATCTTCATCCAGCTCTTCAAGTGTCGCAATCACTGGCAGACGACCAATAAATTCTGGAATCAAGCCAAATTTAACCAGATCAGCCGGTTCTACCTGACGGAACAGCTCGGCAAGCTTTTTAGTTTCATCTTTGCTTTTTACTTCTGCAGTAAAGCCGATTCCACCTTTTTCCTGACGATGCTGTACAATTTTTTCCAATCCGGAGAAAGCGCCGCCACAGATAAACAGGACATTTGAGGTATCTACCTGGATAAATTCCTGCTGTGGATGCTTGCGTCCACCTTGAGGTGGAATAGAAGCCACTGTACCTTCAATCATTTTCAGTAAAGCCTGCTGGACACCTTCACCAGAAACATCACGGGTGATCGATGGATTTTCAGACTTACGGGTAATCTTATCAATCTCATCGATATAGATAATACCCTTCTGTGCTTTCTCGATATCGTAATCAGCTTTTTGCAAAAGCTTCTGTACAATATTCTCGACATCTTCACCCACATAACCAGCTTCAGTTAAAGTGGTGGCATCTGCCATAGCAAATGGTACATCCAGAAGACGGGCAAGAGTTTGTGCAAGCAGGGTTTTACCTGAACCTGTCGGTCCGATCAGCAAAATATTACTTTTGGCAATTTCAACCTTATCTTCTGTTTTCTGTCCATTCTGGCTGACTTTCAGACGCTTGTAATGGTTGTAGACAGCTACAGACAATGTTTTTTTAGCAATATCTTGACCAATCACATATTGGTCAAGCGCAGCACGAATCTCGTGCGGTTTTGGCAAAGGACGGCTTGCCCAGTCACCAGTTTCGACTTGCTGGCTGGTTTGTACAAGGTCCAAGCATACGTCCACACATTCATTACAAATATAAGCGTCCTCGCCTGCAATCAGTTTCCCGACTTCAGACTGCGTTTTACCGCAAAATGAACAATGCTTTTGTCCTTGAGGATGTTCGGACATATTTACTCCAATACTTGAATCTTAAAAATTAAGGGCGCTTGCTGAGAACTTCATCAACCAGGCCATATTCTTTGGCAGCTTGAGCTGTCATAAAGTTATCGCGGTCAGTGTCACGTGCAATACGTTCATAGTCCTGACCACTGTGTTCAGCCATCAGACGGTTCAGGCGTTCTTTAATAAACAGTATTTCACGTGCATGGATCTCAATGTCTGAAGCCTGACCACGGAAACCGCCCAAAGGCTGGTGTATCATGACACGGGCATTTTCCAGACAGAAACGCTTACCTTTGGCACCGGCATTTAATAAAAATGCCCCCATTGAAGCCGCCTGTCCCATACAATAGGTCACTACATCTGGTTTAATAAACTGCATGGTATCGTAAATTGCCATACCTGCAGTGACTGATCCCCCTGGTGAATTGATGTAGAGATGAATATCCTTGTCAGGATTTTCTGCCTCTAAAAACAACATTTGTGCCACAATCAGATTGGCCATGTTATCTTCAACTTCACCAGTTAAAAAAATTACACGCTCACGCAGAAGCCGTGAAAAAATATCAAAAGAACGTTCACCACGAGATGATTGCTCAACCACCACCGGAACTAAAGCATTTTCAATACTTGGGACATACATAGGGCTATTTATTCCTAAAATTCTTATGACTCAGCTCATAGCCACAATATGAGGGATAATTTGCAAAAATGCAAAATTTTCCCTAGTGAATATTGAATAAAAAACGGGGAAATATCGTGTATATAAACTAATTTAACAAATTTACGACGTGTATAAAAAAAGGCGCATTAAGCGCCTTTTTCTGTATCAGTCAGATTTAAGCACGACGAGCTTGCTGTTCTTTTAGCAAATCTTCATAGCTCACTTCTGTATCTGAAACCTGAGCTGCAGCAAGAATATAGTCAACAACCTGGTCTTCAAGCACAACAGCCTCGATTTGAGCACGTTGCTGTTTATCATTTTTGAAGTACTCAATAACTTCAGTTGGGTCTTCATAAGAAGAAGCCATATCTTCGATATAAGCCTCTACACGAGCCGGATCAACTTCAAGTTTAGCATCAGCCAAAACCTTGCTTACCAGTACACCAAGTTTTACTGATTTTTCTGCCTGTTCTTTAAACAGTTCATCAGGAAGCATGCTCTTGTCAAAAGTTTGCGCGTTTGCACCACCAAACTGCTGGGTAAACTGCTGGATCATCTGTTGACGTTGGCGGTCGATTTCCTGAGCAACCATGGCACTTGGAACTTCAACTTCATTTGCTTCAACCAGTGCATCAAATGCAGCCTGTTTTACCTGGTTACGAAGACCGTTACGAACTTCACGTTCCATATTTTTACGAACGTCAGCTTTTAACTTGTCAATTCCTTCTTCTTCAGAAACACCAAAGGTTTGCAGGAATTCAGCATCCAGTTCAGGAAGTTTTGCTTTCTCAACCTGCTTTACAGTAATTTTAAATTGTGCCGCTTTACCTGCCAGATTTTCAGCCTGATAGTCTTCAGGGAAAGTAACATCAATCACTTTCTCTTCGCCTTTCTTCATGCCAATGATGCCATCTTCAAAGCCAGGAATCATACGGCCTGAGCCTAAGACCAGTTTAAAGTCAGTTGCAGAACCGCCTTCAAATTTTTCACCATCGATTGTTCCTTCGAAGTCAAAAGTGACCTGCATGTCTTTTTTCGCCATACCTTTGGTCTCAACCCAGGTTTGACGCTGTTTTTGCAGGTTTTCAATCATCTGGTCAACATCTTTATCTTGAATTTCAGATGTTTTACGCTCAACAGTAAGAGTATCTAGAGCTTTAACTTCTACTTCAGGATAAACTTCTACAGTGGCTTCATATACCAGCGCATCATCTTTATTTTCAACTTTATCAATATTTGGCATGCCAACAGCATTGATTTTTTCTTGTTGAATCGCTTCAAATACAGTGTCACGAATAATATCGTTCACCACTTCCTGATAAATACCAGCGCCATATTCACGGCGTACAACGTTTACAGGCACTTTGCCCTGGCGGAAGCCGTTGATCTTCACAGTTTTGGCAGTGCGTTTCAAGCGAGCTTCAAACTGCTCGTTAATACGGCTCGTCGGTACAGAAACATTTAAACGACGGGCAACGCCCGAAACCGCTTCAGAAGTTACTTGCATGGCTTCCTCGATATGTGTGTTAGTAATAACAGTTTTAAAAAGTGCCACATTATATGACAACATTTAAAGATATACAAAATACACCGAAGAAACTACCTGAATTCGCCTGATTTGCATGAAATTAAGAAGATTATTTTAAATTTGGTCCCGAATTAAATATTAACTTCCTTCTTTAATATCGATAGAGAATTAAAAATATTGGAAACTCCATCAAATTTGCCCTTTTAATAAAGCGCTAATCAATTTTAATTTTTATAAAGAAGCATTTATCAGAATATTTTGTTTTTATTTAAATATTCTATTAAGAGCTATAAACTCCCATATGTAATACAAAACATTAATTATCAAAAACTTATAAAGTCTAAGTTACTATATAACATTAATTTATTGAATTAAATATATAAAATTTATTGCCAATACCAATACAAAAATATGGTGATAAAAAATAAGAATCATTATTATTCGCATACAATTTCACACTATACATTTTGAGTAAGAAATGGCTTTCATCAAAACACGTAAGAAAATCGTATCTTCTGCGATTGTCTCATCACTTTCAGTGATGGCGGGGCATGCTGTTGCACAAGATCAAGTTGCTCAACTTGAAACTATTCACTCCCAAGCCACCACAGAACAACAAAGCTTAAAGGTAGACCAGTCTGCAAATAGCAAATTTGTTGCTCCTTTACTAGATACCCCTAAATCAGTTTCTATTATTTCGAATCAGCTGATTGAAGATACTAAAGTAACGACTTTAAGTGATGCCTTACGCACTGTGCCTGGAATTACCCTAGGAGCAGGTGAAGGTGGAAATCCAAATGGAGACCGACCATTTATTCGGGGTTATAACTCTGAAAGTTCAATGTATGTTGATGGCGTTCGTAACGCTACCTCTCAAAACCGTGAAATGTTTGCTGTAGAACAGGTTGAAGTCACTAAAGGTTCTGCTTCTGCTATGGGCGGAGCAGGTACAGTGGGCGGCAGTATCAACTTGATTTCTAAAGTAGCTAAAAAAGGCGACTTTCTAGAAGGCTCTGTTGAAAATGGTACAGATAATTATCAGCGTATAACGCTAGATGGTAATAAAGACTTCGGTAATGGGATAGCAGCCCGCGTTGCCATTATGGGGCACCACAATGAAAAAGCCGGCCAGTCTGATGGGGCTGAATATAAACGTGCCGGTATTGCACCAAGTATTACATTTGGTTTAGATACAGATACGCGTACAACATTAAGTTATTACTATCTGAAATCTGATGATACTCCAGACTCAGGCGTTCCATATAACTATGATATTGCAAAAAAAACTACAGTTGGTAAGCCTGTAAATGTGAAACAGGGTATCTATTATGGGCTGCTTGATCGTGACTTCCAGAAACAAGAAAACCAGATTGGTACGATCAAAGTAGAACATGATATTAATGATAACTTTACTTTGACTAATACGGCTGTTTTTAATAAATCTAAAAATGATTATTTATGGACGCAGCCTGATGATTCAAAAGGTAATGTAGTCAATGATAAAGTCTGGCGTCGAATTAATTCTCGTATTACAGATACAGAAATCTTCACGGATCAACTTGCTTTAACCGGCAAACTAAATACCGGCATTATCCAGCATAAATTGAATATGGGTGCTGAGTATAGTGACCAGAAATCTGATAAGGGCAACTATAATACTTCATATCCTGGTTATCCAGGCACTACTACAGGTGGTTTCAACAGTGACTGTGCCATAAATGATGCCTGGTGTACCTCTCTTACCAACCCGAATTCTAAAGATCAGTGGTTAGGTACAGCTATAGCCAATAAAGCAACCACAACAACTAAAACCAAAGTTACTTCAGTTTACCTGCTTGATAATATTGAATTAAATCCAAAATGGTTAGTTGATTTAGGTGCTCGCTGGGATAAATTTGACACAGAACAAGTAACTCATGCTACTGGTCAAAAAATTGAAAATGATAAAGACTTCTTTACTTATCAAGCAGGTATAACTTTTAAACCTGTTAAGAACGGCTCTATTTACACAAGCTTTGCTACTTCAGCCAACCCTGTAGGTGTAGATGGTGGTGATGGTTCAGAATCTATTGGTCAAGCCTATATGGATTTAAAACCAGAAGAAAGTCGTACATTTGAAATAGGTACAAAGTGGAATATTCTTAATGACCGTCTGAATCTTACTGCTGCCATTTTCCGTACAGAAAAACAAAATACGCGTATTCAGCTTGATGCAAGCACCTATACAAATGGCGGTGAAAGTAAGGTCGATGGCGTTGAGCTTTCTGCTACCGGTAAAATTACAGACAAGTGGGATATTACAGCAGGATACTCTTATCTGGATAGTGAGTTAACTGATCCAGGCCCATCTTGCACCCGTGCCGGTGTATGTACTTACCCTAACCCTGCAAAAGGTAAACAGTTACCTAATGTGCCAGAAAATAGTGCAACTTTATGGACGACCTATAAAGTATTGCCACAGTTAACGTTAGGGGCTGGCGCATTTTATTCGGATAAAGTTTATGGTGATGCAGCCAATACCAAGTATGTACCGGGCTATGTCCGTTACGATGCCATGGCACGCTATAACGTAAATAAAAATGTTGATCTGCAGCTGAACCTTAACAATCTCTCAGACAAACGCTATTTCACTAAAGCCTATGCTTCTCACTATGCTACAGAAGCAGAAGGCCGCAATGCTGTACTGTCTTTAAACTTTAAATATTAATCTCGTGCCGAAAACCATAATCTTTTTATGGTTTTTAGCTTAAAATAGCCTCTATATAGGGGCTATTTTTATATCCATATTTTACTAAGACAGGTGAAAGCCGTGATCCATCATATTCCTCATGTATTAACTCAAACCCAGGTCCAGCATTTTCGGGAAGAAATGGCTAAAATTGAGTGGGTCAATGGTAAAGTCACTGCAGGGACGCTGTCAGCCACAGTCAAACAAAATCAGCAGCTTCCAGAAGACCATCCTCTTACTCATCATTTAAGTACAATTATTTTAGAATCTTTAGGGCAGCACCCATTATTTTTATCGGCCGCCATTCCTCTTGATATCATTCCTCCATTATTCAATCGCTATGAAAATAATGAGGCTTTCGGTTTTCATGTCGACAACTCTATCCGCCGTATCCGTAGGACCAATGAGCGGTTACGGACCGATTTGTCCTGTACTGTATTTTTAAGTGAGCCGGAAGAGTATGTAGGAGGTGAACTGGTAGTAGAAGATACTTATGGTTATCACGAAGTCAAGCTGCCAGCCGGAGACATGATTCTCTACCCTTCAACCAGTCTGCATGAAGTCACACCAGTCACCCAAGGCTGCCGGATTGCTTCATTTTTCTGGGTACAAAGTATGGTACGTGATGATGCAGAACGTCATATGCTGTTTAATCTGGACCAGACTATACAAAACCTGCGCATACAGCTGGGTGACCAGCATCAGGAAGTTATCAAGCTCACAAATCTGTATCACAACCTGATGCGTAAATGGGCAGAGCTTTAAGACAGTTAAAGAAAAAATAAACTGTTATTTTAATAGGCTTTTTCTATTAATTATAGTTGTCTGATTATTTTACAGATAACGATTGACAGCTTATTTTTTATCACGTAATTTTAAGGGCATGAATATATACCCGAATATTCTCGCCCTCCTCCCTACAGGCTCCCTCCTGAGCTTGCCCCTGATGCTGCGCCTCGCGCGCGCATAAAATATATACCTGCCTGTATAAGGCTAAAAGATACCCTGAAATTTTAAATAGTTTGACAAAATATAGTTAATATAAAAGTAGTACGTTGCGCTTAAATTCGATCCGAGCCACCTTGCTACATAAGGAGTTCCCTCATGATGTTGGCTGACCCAAGTAAAAAATACCGTCGTATGTATCAGCGTGTCGATTTACCAGACCGCCAGTGGCCAAATAAAGAAATCAATCAAGCGCCTATCTGGATGAGTACTGATCTGCGTGATGGTAATCAGGCCATTTTTGAACCGATGGATCTTGAACAGAAATTCAAGATGTTCCAGATGCTGATAAAGATCGGTTTTAAACATATTGAGATTGGTTTTCCATCTGCTTCACAGATTGATTTTGACTTTACCCGTAAGCTGATTGAAGAAAATCATATTCCAGATGATGTCTATATCGAGGTTCTGGTTCAGGCACGTGACCACTTGATTCAACGCACTTTTGAAGCGCTGGAAGGTGCCAAACGCGCGATTGTGCATATCTATAATGCCAACTCACCGACTTTCCGTAACAAGGTATTAAATGTAGATATCAATGGTGCCAAGCAGTTAGCGATTAATGCAGCACAAAAAGTGAAAGAATATGCAGCGCAGTATCCTGAAACTGATTTTATTTTTCAGTACAGCCCTGAATGTTTCTCTGCAACCGAGCTTGAGGTTGCCAAAGACGTTTGTGATGCTGTAACTGAAATCTGGGAAGCCTCTCCGGAAAATAAGGTTATTTTAAACTTGCCAGCTACTGTAGAAGTTTCTACGCCAAATGTTTATGCAGACCAGATCGAATGGATGCACCGCAATATTGAACGTCGTGATGGCGTAATTATTTCAGTTCATTGCCACAATGACCGGGGCTGCGGTATTGCTGCCTCAGAACTGGCCATTATGGCAGGGGCAGACCGTGTGGAAGGCTGCGTATTTGGTAATGGCGAACGGACTGGGAATGTTGATGTCGCAGCAATTGCCCTGAATATGTACACTCAAGGTGTGGCACCAAACCTGGATTTTTCCAATATTAATGAAATAATTGCTACAGTTGAAGAATGTACCGGTTTGCCTGTACACCCGCGCCATCCATACGCAGGTGATCTGGTCTTTACTGCATTTTCTGGCTCGCACCAAGATGCCATCAAGAAAGGTTTTGAATTCCAGAAAAATGAAGAAATCTGGGATATGCCTTATTTGCCAATTGATCCCAAAGATCTGGACCGTGATTATGATGCAGTAATTCGCGTCAACTCACAGTCAGGTAAGGGCGGTATCGCCTATTTGCTTGAATCTAACTATAACGTTGTATTGTCACGTCGCTTGCAGATTGAATTCTCACAAGTAGTACAAGAGCACACAGATGCGACCGCAACCGAGATTACTGCCCAGGAAATCTGGTCACTGTTCAAGCAGACCTATGTCGAAGCTAAAAATACTCACTACATTGCACAGAACTATAAGCTTTCCGACCATAATGGTAATCAGGTCATTGAACTTGAAGTGACCATGAATGGCCAGAAGCAACAGATCCGTGGAGAAGGCAATGGGCCAATTTCGGCTATTCTGGATGCCTTGCAACTGCCGATTGATGTATTGAACTATGAAGAACGCAGTATTGGTTCAGGTGCTAATGCAAAAGCACTGGCACTGGTCGAACTGCAAGTCAAAGGTTCGGGTAAAAATGCTTTTGGTGCCGGCGTACACGACAATATCGTAACCTCTTCAATTGAGGCCATCCTTGCCTGTACTAACCGCCTGATTGATCAGGGCGTATTACACCCTGAACAGGTCATTGCTGCCGCGATTTAATATACAATTCCCTTTTGAAAGGATACCCTGAGCTTGGTATCCTTTTTATTATTCATTTTTAAAGATTTAAGGCGAACCATTCCCGTGTCTTTTCCAAGCGACTCAGTGGGCCTGGTCACCCCGCAAAAGTTTCAATTTGAAGAACCACTCGAACTAGAATGTGGACGTATTCTGCCCCGTTTTGACTTGATGGTTGAAACTTATGGTACCTTGAACCAAGACAAGTCCAATGCGATTCTGCTTTGCCATGCATTGTCTGGTCATCATCATGCCGCAGGTTATCATCATGAAGATGATAAAAAACCGGGCTGGTGGGATGCCTGTATTGGGCCTGGCAAGGCCATTGATACCAATAAGTTTTTTGTAGTGGCCCTGAATAATATTGGTGGCTGTCATGGCTCAACCGGTCCAACCTCCCCTAACCCTGATAATGATAACCTGCCCTATGGTCCGGATTTTCCGCTGGTCACTGTACGTGACTGGGTAAAAACCCAGGCACTCCTGTCAGACCGGTTAGGAATTGATGTCTGGTACGCGATTGTGGGTGGTTCACTCGGCGGCATGCAGGCACTACAGTGGTCAGTAGATTATCCGGACCGCTTGAAGAATTGTGTGGTGATTGCTAGTGCACCTAAACTATCTGCACAGAATATTGCTTTTAATGAGGTCGCACGCCAGTCTATTCTCTCTGATCCGGATTTCCATCATGGGCGCTATCTGGAACACGACAGTTATCCAAAACGCGGTCTGATTTTAGCGCGTATGGTCGGCCATATTACCTACCTTTCGCAAGAAGCCATGATGCAAAAATTCGGCCGTGACTTGAAGTCCGGAAAATTCATGTATGGTTTTGATGTCGAGTTTCAGGTTGAAAGCTATCTGCGTTATCAGGGTGAACAGTTTAGCCGTAATTTTGATGCTAATACTTATCTGATCATGACCAAAGCTCTGGATTACTTTGATCCCGCCCGTGAATATGAAGAGTCCCTAACCCGGGCCATGAGCCAAACCAAATGCCGTTTTCTGGTCATTTCCTTTACTACAGACTGGCGTTTTACTCCAAAGCGCTCACAAGAAATTGTAGAAGCTCTGATTACCAATCATAAACCGGTCAGTTATCTGGATATTGACGCTGAACAGGGGCATGACTCGTTCTTGTTCCCGATTCCGCTTTATGTAAAAACCTTGCGTGCTTTTCTTGGCGGCGAAGAACACCTGAAGTCCACCCCGAAGGAGACGGTATAATGCGTATTGATCAGCAGCTGGCAGAACGTTGGATCAAACCGGGCTCCAAAGTCCTTGATCTTGGCTGTGGGGATGGAGAATTACTGGCCCATATGAGCCGCCGGCATCAAATTCAGGCCTATGGACTAGAAATTGATCAAGAAAAGATTGCAATTGCCATCAGTCGCGGGTTAAATATTATCCAGCAGGATTTGAACCTGGGTTTGAGCCGTTTTGATGATCAGTCTTTTGACTATGTAGTCATGGCACAGGCTTTACAGGCGGTCGATGCACCAGATGTGTTACTGCGTGACATGGTGCGTGTAGGGAAACAGGCTATTATTACTTTCCCGAACTTCGCCCACTGGAAAACCCGTTCTTTTCTGGCTCTTAAAGGGAAAATGCCTGTTTCGGATGCTCTACCCTATATGTGGTATAACACCCCAAACATTCATTTATGTACGTTCCGCGATTTTGAAGCCTTATGCGCGGAAAATGATATCCAAATTATTAACCGACTCGCCGTGAATGGGAATCAGCAAGGTAGTTTACTGAGTAAACATGTTCCGAATCTGTTTGGTGAAGTCGCTATTTATCGAGTGAGCGCTCTATGAAAAAAACGACCTTAATTGGCACATTGGTATTTGGACTTTTAACTATCCAGGCGCATGCTGACTATATTCCACAACAACAATCTACAGCAGCCCAGGCAGCGCGTTATTCAACTATGGGGATCAATGATCTGGTTAAAGCTGCAAAAGCAGGCCAGCCAGGTGCCCAGTTCTATTTAGCCACCCATTACCAGTACGGTAAAGATATTCAAAAGGATGAAAAGCAGGCATTTGCCTGGTTTAAAGCTGCCGCTGACCAAGGTTTGTCTGCTGCCCAACTGAATGTGGGCCGGATGTATGCAGACGGGATCGGCGTAAAAAAAGATGAGATTCTGGCTCGCCGTTATTTTGAAAAAGCCGCCAGCAGCGGTGACAACCGTGCCAGCTTTAACCTGGCAATGATGGAAGAGCAGAAAAAGAACTATGTAGGTGCTTATCAGTGGTATGAACTGTCTACCCGCGACGGTATGCTCGACACTAAAGTTATTAATCTGTCTGAGGGCAAGAAAACTGCACTGGCAGCTAACCTTACCCAGGAACAGATTCGTATGGCACGTGACCGTGCAGACAAATGGATTCAGGCCCAATAATTTGAAGCTTGTATTTAAGGCGCCTTCGGGCGCTTTTTTATGGTCTCAATAAAGCATTCGATTTGAGGTAAAATATTTAAACTGTTTCTTAAAGTGACGAGCACAATAAAATGTCTGCAAATACATGGTTATCTCAGGAAAGTCTGGTTCTGGCCAGTAACAACAAAGGGAAAATTGCCGAGTTTGAAAAACTGTTTGAACAGCTGGCACTTCCAGTTGAGGTCATTCCTCAAGGTCAGCTAAATATTGCTGATGCAATTGAAGACGGGTTGAGCTTTGTTGAAAATGCCATTATTAAGGCCCGTCATGCTGCACGTATTTCTGGCAAACCGGCGATTGCCGATGATTCGGGGATTTGTGTCCCGATTTTAAATGGAGCACCCGGTATCTACTCGGCTCGCTATGCTGGAGAACATGGGAATGATGCAGCCAATAATGCTCGCTTACTGGAAGAATTAAAATCTCTGCGAAGACCCGGAGAACCGGTTGAAGCCATGTTTGTCTGTGTTTTGGCCTTAGTACAACATGCTGAAGATCCGCTACCGCAAATTTTTGAGGGCGTGTGGCAAGGAGAGATTCTGGAAAAACCACGTGGTGAACATGGCTTTGGTTATGATCCCCTGTTCTGGTTACCAGAACTTGGCCTGTCCAGTGCCGAGCTGCCAAAAGAAGAGAAAAATAAAATCAGTCATCGCGGGCAGGCCATGCAGTTATTCCAACGAAGTTTGCAGAATCATCAATAAGCCACAGTTTAAATTCGTTTTAAAGGGTGAAAAGTTCCTTTTCTTTAAGAAAGGAACTTTAAACGATGTGTAGTAGCAGACCATAAATCAGAATAATTGCGCAGCTCACCATAGTACCTGAAGCAATATACTTGGCAGAGATTCCAGTACCCTGATAATGAGTTTCTAGCGCCACAATATTTGCCGCCGGCGGCAAACAGAACAGTAGAAACATGACTCCTATATACTGCCCGATATGTGGAATAGAAATAAAAAAATAAGTCAGACTACATAAAACCAGTCCACAGCACAGTTTAAGTACAGCCAGTTTTACACTATAAGTTATATCGTCTAGCTGAACTTTCGTCCGGCGCAGCCACATGCCTAGCACGCACATCCCCGCAAAGCTCATACCGATTTTGGCCAGACCGTAAAGCATATCAATCCATTTATGCTCAGGCATATACTGAAAACCGAATAAGCGGCACAATACAGCAATAGTCAGGGCAATTACTGGTGGTGATTGAAGCACTTTTTGCAAAATACTCTTCCAGGACTGCTGCTCCGAACTGACCGCAGTCACTGCCCAGATGTTGCCAAAAATTGAACCGCCAATATATAAAGCTACCATTGGTGCACTGATTTCAGGCCCAAATAAAGCAATCGCAAAAGGAAACCCGAGCCAAGCCATATTTACATAGCTAAAACATAAAGACTGGAGCTTGTCTTGAGAAATGAGCCAGAAAAAATAAAATAGAATTACCGCGACAATAAAACTAAATATCATCAGGCTAAGGCTGCCTGTCTGATAAAACACCATATTATAAATAATGACAGCGGGTATAAATACTCGTGCCAGCAGGGTTGCGAGCACAGTTTTTAATGCAGAGGCATATGCAGTTGTCGCCAGTCCCAGACCACATAAAAATGCAAAAAGGGGTAAAAGCAATGCCACGTGGTTTTCCTCTGGTGTTGTGGCGCTATGGTAGCACTAACATTAATTAAATGCTCTAAATAGCAGGCTGTCTTTAAACTGCAATATATAAGTCACAAGGCTGTCATACAGACCTGTTGAGATATCTTCTAGTTAAAACAGGAGAATTTTCTATGGCTGGACTATCTATTTGGCATGTGGTCATTTTTGCAATTGTTGTTATCTTACTGTTCGGCACGTCAAAACTTAAAAATTTAGGTAAAGATGTCGGTGGTGCAGTTAAAGACTTTAAAAAATCTATCCGCGAAGATGAGCAGCAAACTGTAGCTCTTCAGGAACCGCGCACTATTGAACACCAAAATATTAGTGCTGACACAAATTCAACTGTAAAACACTAGGGTATTTTTCATGCTCAATATTGGTATGACTGAGCTGCTGGCTTTTGGCATCATTGCTTTATTGGTGCTTGGGCCGGAAAAGTTACCAGAGGCAGCACGCTTTGCTGGCAGGTGGTATGGCAAGATCAAACGTATGGTCAGTAATGTACAGGCTGATCTGGACCGTGAATTACGCCTTTCAGAACTCCGTGAGCAGATGCAGCAGGAAATGGTCCGTATTCAAGAGCTGGAACAGAAAATGCAAGCCCAGATGCATGAACTACAAAAACAGAAAAACTTTGCAGATAACGCTCTACAAGAACATGCAAATACTCATAATAAAAATTTATCCACGCAGTACTTTTTTATTGAACAAGCCCCGTCTCTGGTTCTGACTCGTCAACCAGAACGGCTGGCCTGCTTTTGCCAAATTACTGAACAGCCAGAAAGCCCTGTACAGTCTTCTTATCCTGAACTCAAGGTGGCTGTATGAGTCAACTTTCTCCTTCACAGCTCCCAGGCCCAATATTAAATGAGCAGTCGCAAGCCCAACTTGAAGAGATGCCCATTACCCGGCACTTAATGATTTTGCGCCGCCATCTTTTTAAAATTGTTGCTATTCTGATTGCTCTATTTTTTTGTCTGCTGCCTTTTGCAAACCGGACTTATCAGCTACTTTCAGAACCACTAAGGGCCCAGTTACCCAGCTCGTCAACCATGATTGCGACCGATGTAACCGCGACGTTCATGGCGCCCTTCAAGCTGAATTTCTTTATCGCCCTCATGATTGCCATGCCCTTTATCATTTATCAGCTCTGGACATTTGTAAAACCGGCGCTATATGAAAAAGAAAAATCCTTAGCCCTGCCCTTATTGGTAGGAAGTATCAGCTTGTTTTATGCCGGCATTGCATTTGCCTATTTTGTTGCTCTGCCTTCAATTCTGCATTTCTTCATGAGTGTGTCACCTGAAACAGTGGCACCGATGACAGACATTAATAGTTACCTAGCTTTCTGTTTGAAACTGTTCCTGGTATTTGGACTGACTTTTGAAATTCCGATTATTACTTTGCTTCTGATTTTGATTGGGGTTGTATCTACACAACAACTGGTCGAGAAAAGACGTTTTATCATTGTCGGGGGTTTTTTTATCGCCATGTTTGTTACTCCACCAGATGCAATTTCCATGGTTATGCTGGCTATTCCAATGTGGCTACTTTTCGAAGCTGGACTTTTCTTTGGAAAACTCATTGAAAGGCGTAGAGCAGTCTAAGATCTTCAACTTTATTTCAGCAGACTTCGGTCTGCTTTTTTCATCATACTGTCTTATTTTCTTCACCTGAATGTCACTTAACCGTCAAGGTCCCGTCATATTTATCACCTAATTTAGTTACAACTTAACAACACCTTACTTGTATTTAGGAAAAAAACATGACGCAGCTGACGCCATATCATGAAGATCAAGAACTTGATAATAATACTTCATCTAATATCCATTTCCGTGACATTTTAGAGCAACGCATGACGCGCCGCAGTCTCATTACCAAGACAGCAAGTGGAGCAGTTGCCTTGGCGCTGGCTTCTACACTGACTGGCTGTAATGATGATGACGACAATAGTAATAGCGGAACAGCACCAGTTACTCCGAATGACCCTAACCAGAAGCCTAGCAAACTTTCATTTACTCCAGTGGCTAAAAATCTGGATGACATTGTGACTGTACCTGAAGGCTATCAAGCTACTGTAATCTATGCGTTGGGAGACCCAATTAATCCAATGCTTGGGGACTGGAATGATAATGATATTCCACCTGGTCCAAGCTTCCAGTTCCGTTCTGGTGACTGCCATGATGGTATGCATTTCTTTGGTTTAAACAGCGCTACAGACCGCTTTGATGATACGGTCTCAGCACAAGGTTTGCTGGTAATGAACCATGAATACATCAACCAGACCTTCCTTCATCCTAAAGGTCCAACCAAGGTTGAAGGACGCCGTCCTGAGGATGAAGTTATTCGTGAAACCAATGCGCACGGCGTATCTGTAGTCCATATTAAAAAGGACCCGGCAACTCAAAAAGTAGAAATTGTTAAAAACTCTGTTTTTAACCGCCGTATTACTGCCTCAACAGAAATGGATTTTGCCGGTGCTGCTGCAGGTTCCAGTCTGCTTGCTACACGTTTTTCACCTGCCGGACGTCAAACACGTGGTACACATAACAACTGTGGCAATGGCTATACACCTTGGGGTACTTATTTAACTACCGAAGAAAACTTTATTGGCTATTTCCAGCGTTCAGGACATGACGAGTACCAACGTACAAATGCCGAGAAAATCGCATTAAAACGTTATGGTCTGGGACTAAAAAAAGACGAACCTTATCTTTATGAGCTGGATGAGCAGGGCGCTCCTAAAAAGGGTGAAGATGGCAAAATTGTTTATAGAAAAGATTCAAATGGTAATTTAATACCAAATATTGATGATCAGGGTCGACCAGTCTATTTGGGCGCAAGCTCACGCTATGCTTGGGAAACTGTCATTGGACAGGTTGAGTCACAGGATCTATATGACCGCTGGAATGCTGATGTAAAAGCGGATCAGCCTACTCAGGACTATCGTAACGGACCCAATACTTTTGGCTGGATGGTCGAGATTGACCCGTTTGATGGCGGTCAGAGACCGGTTAAACGTACTTCTTTAGGCCGTTTTGCACATGAAGACAGTGCCTGCCGTGCAGTAGCGGGCCAACCTTTGGCATTTTATATGGGTGACGACTCTAAAGGCGAATACATCTATAAATTTGTCTCGAGTGCAGTATGGGACCCGAAAGATGTAAACCGCGGCTATACTGCTGGCGATAAATACATGAACTCAGGAAAACTGTATGTTGCCAAGTTTAACAGTGATGGTTCAGGCCAGTGGATTGAACTAAGCTATGGTAAAAATGGTCTGAATGAAAGTAGCAGTACTTATCCCTTCCCCTCTCAAGCCGATGTGGTGACATTTGCCCGTTTAGCGGGGGATGCTGTCGGCGCAACAAAAATGGACCGTCCAGAATGGGCGACCGTTAATCCGGTAAATGGTGAAATCTACGTTACCCTGACCAACAACTCGAATCGGGGAACCAGTTACCCGACAGATGCAGCTAACCCGCGTAATTATGATGACCTTAAAGACAAAAAGACTCAAAGTGGCAACGTAAATGGTCATATTATCCGTTTTAAAGAAACCGATGATAAAACTACAGCTGAAACCTTCAAGTGGGATATTTATCTGTTTGGTGCCGAAGCCTCTATGGCATCAAATATTAACCTGTCTGGTCTGACTGATAACAATGATCTGTCTTCACCGGACGGAATGTGGTTTGACCCGCGTGGTGTGCTCTGGATTCAAACAGATGATGGAGCTTATACCGATGTCACAAACTGTATGATGCTTGCTGCTTTGCCAGGCCAGATTGGTGATGGTACTACCGCAACTACTTCCAGCGGACAGCAGACATTAATGGGTGCAAAAGTAACAGACTCAACCCTGCGCCGTTTCCTGGTAGGGCCAAAACAGTGTGAAATTACCGGGATCGCCATGACCCCTGATTACAAAGCTATTTTCATTAATGTGCAGCATCCGGGCGAAGACTCTGCCAGCTATGTAACTCCTGCAAGTCACTGGCCGGCAACCCAAACTGACCGGAATAACACTACAGCCCGCCCACGTTCGGCAACTGTCGTAATTACCCGTAAAGACGGCGGCGCAATTGCGGGTTAATCCTCTTTTTATGAATATGCCGGCCTATTGACCGGCATATTTATTTTTGTTGAGTCAGAGAAATCCGCTGCTGCACAATCTGCCCGCTCTGCTCTCCTTGCTGAGTCTTTTCCAGCCAATTCCATGCATGATGGTACAACCTTAAAAAATTTGAACACCGGGTTCCGTACATCGGGCTTTGAATAAAAGTAGAAGAAAGTAGCAGTTCCATATCCTGACTGATACCCGTCTCTGGCAGGGCATTCTGATCTACCTTGCGCTCATCTTCTAAAATATCCCAGACAGCTGACTCCAGTATGTGCTCAGCAACAGGACGCTGGAGCATAGGTAAAAATTCCTGGGTAAAGCGCTTTCGTAAATGCAAGGTCTTTTGCCAGGAGTCGCTCATGAGCCCGTTAGAAATTACGTATACGCCACTGGCCAGCACCTGAGGAGCCTCGCCTCGGTTACTCATATATACTGCCTGCGTTTGATCTCCTATCACCAGGTTAAAACCAGCATATTCCTGCTGTTGTTTCTCAAGCATCTGAGCAAAGCGAATGGGTTTCTGCTCAGATTCCAAAAAGGCCTGCACTAAATGACCACGCGAGGTCGGATAATGCTGCCGGTCTTTGCCATCACGAAAATTGGTAATCACTGCCCAGCGTCCAGATGCTGTAATGCCCATCCACGTACCACCAGATTGTAAATCTTTGCCAGCTATAACCGGACTGTTCTCCCAGTGATTCAAGACTTGCGTAGGTCGCTGATAAAATTCATCCCGGTTAGAAATCAGGCATAATGGCATATGATCTAACACTTGCCAGGCTAAAGCCACAATACACATAGGCATCTCTCATGATCTTTACACATTGAATGTACAACATTTTTAGAAACATTCCGCTAGAATCTGTGCAAAACGAATACATAAAGGAGCTGTAATGCTGACCTATCCGAGTATTGACCCAGTCGCGCTGGCACTGGGTCCTTTAAAAGTTCACTGGTATGGGCTGATGTATTTATTGGCCTTCTTGTTTGCTTGGGGACTGGCCAGCTACCGGGTTAAACAGCGTGTAGGCTGGACCACCGATATGGTATCTGATCTGGTTTTCTACGGCGCACTTGGTGTTGTGATCGGTGGACGGCTGGGTTATGTGTTCTTTTACGGACTTGATCAGTTCCTGACAAACCCGCTCTGGTTATTCGAGGTCTGGACCGGGGGCATGAGTTTCCATGGCGGTTTTCTGGGAGTCATGCTAGCAATGCTGCTCTGGTGCCGTAAATATCAGAAAACCTGGTTCCAAACACTGGACTTTATTGCGCCATGTGTCCCCACTGGTTTGATGTTTGGACGCATCGGAAACTTTATTGGTGGTGAGCTTTGGGGTCGTCCAGTTATCAATCCAGACTATCCCTTCGGAATGGTTTTTCCGCATGTAGATAATTTGGTACGTCACCCATCCCAGCTCTATCAAGCTTTAGGTGAAGGTCTGATTCTGTTTATCGTATTGTGGTGGTTTAGTTCCAAGCCACGTCCACGTATGGCAGTTTCAGCGCTGTTCCTGATCGGTTATGGTATTGCACGCTTTGTGGTTGAGTTCTTCCGTGAACCGGACAATGGCCAGCTCTTTATTGGCTGGATGAGTAAAGGTCAGTTCCTGACCCTGCCAATGATACTGATCGGCCTGTGGATGATGTGGTACGCCTACCACAGAAAAATTTATGACTGGGGTCCACAGAAAAACACCTGATACATAGAGGAGCAATTGCTCCTCTTTTTTATGCTAAAGTTCTGAGCTGTTCTGCTTGATTTCAAAAGACTATGCTTGAGTTCTGGTTTGATCCTAAAGTTTCCATCGCACGTAAATTGCTGATCTTTGTGTCTATTGCAATAATTACTGCTGTGCTGTATGGGATGCAGCCGTTGGCATTAGACGCTATTTTAATGTTTTCGGGCACAGGTATCATTTTTTTAATCTGTCGTTACTGCAAAATGCACTTTGCAGCCGGGCAGCCCGCTGGCTTGCTCTATCGTCTGTTAACCTGGATTCCCATAGCATTATTGCTTGCCCTGATTTTTATGAACATGAAAGAGGGCGAAATTTTACTGCCAGGTGCACAGGGAATTGGTTTTATGGCACTGGCCGTTTGTCTGTTCTCGCCTTTATCCCTTCTACATAACAACAAAAATCCAGAAGAGAATATGTAATGCTTGATTTCTGGTATTCAGCACGCTGCACCCGTCAGGTTAAGCTGATAGTTTGCATTATGACCTGTGCCATGATTTACCTGTGTTCTACTGTGCAGGCTTTGTCGGCTGTATTGACAGGATTTAGTCTCGGGTTGGGCATATCAATACATCTACTCAGACAGCTGAATCTTAAAATAAAACAAAATAATATTTATAAAAATGGCCTTTCTATTTTGCTCTATAGCGTACCTTTTGCTGTTTTCCTTATTTTGCTTTATGTATTGCCTGATGAACATAAAATGATTTTGGGATTACAGGTGCTAGGGTTTACTGCATTAGGAATATTTATCGTATCGATCTATGAAAACCGCGCCAGACGCTTTAAATAAATTTTTCGCCAACCAGAACGCTAGATATATATTTGAACTATAGGCATTTCAGGTTTCAGGACAATAAGCTGTGGTTTCAAGCTGTTTTAGAAAAGTCGAAAAACCTTGAGGTGTACGGGCTATTAAGCGGCTACTGGTCATGACCCTTACCCGGTTACTCCATATCACCTTGTATTGCAGGTTTAACATTCTTTTCACCAGACCTACATCCTCATGACAGGTTAGTGCTCCAAACCCGCCAGACTTGATATAGGCCTCGGCACTAAAACTCAAGTTGGCGCCATGAATATGTCGATGATCCATATCATCACAATAATGCTGCAGATAGCGTTGCCGGGTAAGTGACGACAGATGTTGCCAGCTATCTACCTCAACCACGCCACAGATTACATCAGCAGGCTGATGCGATAGCTGCTGCTTAAGCCAGAAGCGGTCTACTTTCGAATCTGCATCAGTGCAGGCAATCCAGCGGGCACCAGTAGCAATGAGAGTACGAACACCCAGATCGCGGGCATGGCCTACACAGCGCACTGCACACTGCAAGTAGTTTATACCTGCACGTTGTACCAGTTTCAGAGACTGATCGGTACAACTATCCAGCACCACCAGAACTCTTACCTGAACGGAAGCCGGCAGTTCATCTACAGCCTGTTGAATGGCCAGCAGGCAGTCAGACAGATGCTCTTCCTCATTATGGGCAGGAATGACAATACCAATCATATTAGTCCCTCCTGATGTGCCAAGCTGCCAGAGTCTGTAGTCCAGAGGTCGACCAGAAAATCCGGATCGTCTAACCCAAGATAATGATAAAGTTTCAGGTGCTGCTTTAACAGCTGATGGACTAAATTCCCGTTTAAACTAAACCCGTCAATTGGGTAACGCCAGTGACAGCACAGCAAAGTACCGGTGTCATTTAAACTCCGTTGTGCCCATTCAATCAGCTGTAACAGTTCATTCTCATTTAAATAGTAAGCAATCTCGCTGATCACGATGAGATCAAATTTTTCTTCAGGACACTGCTGGGGAATCCGTTTCTGCTGTATATCAATATGTAGCTGTCCTTTTAAGCGCTGCCGGGCCAACTCGACTGCTTTGCTGTTTGCATCCAAACCAAGCAGTTCGTCACAGCGGTTGGCCAGCTCTTGACTAAAAACCCCATTGGCACAGCCAAGTTCCAATATGCGTCCGTACCTTTGCCGGGGTAGCAAGGCCAGACAAATCTGCCGTTTGCGCTGTTCATACCAGCGCTGGGTATAACCCCATGGGTCATCATTATGATGATAGAGCGTATCGAAGTAATCCTGTTCAGGCATGTATATAAACCTCGCAGGGCATCAGGATTCGCTCTACCGTATGTGAAGATAAAATAGGTGCCTGTCCGGTGCTTGGGTCTGTTTCAAGCTGGCTTTTAAAGCACTGAACCGCCTGTTTCTTGAGCCTGAGCTGTGCGGCTGTCAGTTCCAGCTTGCAGGCAGATTTCCAGGGAATACGGTTGTCCTGTGGCCTGGCCCAGTGCCATGACCAGATCAGGACTTGATAACAGCTAAGCTGCTGTTGATCTGCCAGCCGCTGTACAGTTTGACCAGTTGCTTCATGATCAGGATGACCATCCTTTGCAAATGTGCACACCAGAATATCATCGGGTCTGACCAGCTCTTTCAGAGCAGCATACAACTTTTGCTGCTCAGCAGTCAGTTCACCATCTGTCAGCTGTAGTGCAATCCGGTTTACCCGATTCTGCACGCCTAATACTTTAAGCGCATTCAGGCTTTCTTGAGGCCGCAGCTGATCCAGCTGCTGTGGTGTATAAAGCTGTGAGTCCGGATGGCTTTGTGTACCATTAGTCACAGCCACCAGCAGAATTTCACGTTCCAGTATACTGAGTTGCTGTATCAGGCCAGCACATCCTAAAATTTCATCATCTGGATGCGGTGCTATAATCAGTATACGTTGCCCTGCCGGAAAGGCTTGCTCAGGGACAAGCGTCTGTAATGACTGTAACCCGCTCCATTGCTGCCAGGCCCGTTTGGTCGTGCCATTTCCATAGATCAGGCGGTCTCCTACCGGACTATTTATAACATCCATGTAGTATCCTCCATAACCGAACGCTCACCAATCTGTTCCAGATCAAAAGCCGCATGGCTTTGTCTTAAAAAAACTGGTAAATCTGCTGCCATTTGGGCAAACATGGTGTTTTCACAGAAAGGCCGTGCTCCCAATGCCTTACCAACCAAGTCCAGAACCTTTTGTGCAGTCTGCTCAGTCTGAATACGCAACATCCGAATAATCAGCTCGTGACTTTGCGTAGGATGCTGATCAATTTGTGCTGCTACATATTTGAAATATTCACGGGTGGTAGCTAACGCACTATTTACTTCACCTAGATACATTAGCCGAAAAGTATTGGGTTTCTCCTGACAGGCCTGTTGTAATGTATGGGCCAGACGGGTAGCCGCACCATACCAGCAAGCTGCCACACCAGCAGCACCATGCCAGAATCCTGATCGGTCTAGATATTGTCCGGGCTGCCCTACCGTTTGTGCAACAACTTTATTAAAACTGATTTTTGCAGTCTGGGTATAAGCCATTCCTATAGCATTCCATCCACTATGGTCGATGCAAATATCTGGCTGGTGCATGTCAACAATTAACAGCTGTGAATTATTCTGTGTATCCCGATAAGTCATGAGTCCATAATCGACCAGCCCTGCACCCGAACACCAGTACTTATTACCTGAACATTGCTCATTTTGGTAATAAAGTGGTTGTATGCCACCCTCTGCAGCCCAGACAGCATAGACTCCCACAGGCACCTTGCTGTAACCAAGCTCATGCAAAATACTCAAAGCATCCAGATGGGATTCAAACCATTTCACCAGATTCAGGTTAGTTGCCGCGACTTTTGCCAGAACTTTCCAGCGTTCATACGTCTGGCCGCTTGCAGGATGAGGAATTTCGCTACTCAAATTGCAAAGTTGCTTAAATGTCGTGATCAAACTGTCTGAAAGATGAGAAGAATCCTGCTCAAACTTGGTCAATATGGTATTCAGGGTGGTCATAAAACTCCCAGATATAGCTGTATTACTTTAAAAAGAACACAGCGAGCTCAATGATTATGATGAATTTTTTATAATTAAAAACTTATAACATTGAATAACTTGATACTCATAGAGTTGTTATACCTTTCATTCAGTCAGGTTCTGTAAAAAAATATTATTAAAAGTAACTTACTCAGTAATTATTTTTATATCCGGTTCTGTTGATATTCAGGAATGTGGTTGGAAAATAAAACCATGATGAACCTCGTCTTTTAATGTAGCGGTTTTCAGTCAGGCTAAAAAAAGCTAATATGTACGGTCAGCTGATACTTATCTCTGATCTTCTTAAGCCCTTCGATTTTCTTAGGCCCTTCCTAGTGAGAGAACCATGCGCCAATATCTAGACCTTTTACAACATATCCTTGAACATGGTGGTGATAAAGGTGATCGTACCGGAACAGGTACTCGTTCTGTATTTGGTCATCAGATGCGCTTTGACCTCTCTAAAGGCTTTCCACTTTTAACCACAAAAAAGGTCCATTTTCGCTCTATCGTCGTTGAACTGTTATGGTTTTTAAAAGGCGATACCAATGTGAAATATTTACAGGATAATAAAGTAACAATCTGGGATGAATGGGCAACAGCTGAACAAACTGCCCGCTTTGGGCGTCCTGCCGGAGAACTGGGACCAGTCTATGGACATCAATGGCGTAACTTTGGTGCGACCCAGAATGAAGATGGCAGTTATCAGCAAAACGGGTTTGACCAGATTTCCTGGCTAATTAATGAGATCAGAACCAATCCGAATTCACGCCGGCTCATCGTTTCTGGCTGGAATCCTAAAGAAGCCAGCCAGGTTGCATTGCCACCTTGCCATACCCTGTTTCAGTTTTTTGTACAAAATGGCAAATTGTCTTGCCAGCTTTACCAGCGCAGTGCCGATGTATTCCTGGGTGTACCCTTCAATATTGCGAGTTATGCCCTGCTCACTCATATGATTGCTCAAGTCTGTGACCTTCAAGTTGGTGATTTTGTCTGGACCGGGGGTGATACACACCTGTATGCCAACCATTTTGAGCAAGCCAGATTACAGCTGGGCCGTGATCCGCTAGAACTGTGTCAGTTAAAACTGAATCCAGAAGTAAAAAGTATTTTTGACTTTAAATTTGAAGATATTGACATTATAAATTATCACTCGCATCCTGCAATCAAGGCACCGGTGGCTGTATGAGTTTTCAAGGCTTAGAAGTTGTACATGTAGTTGCGATGGACCAGCAGCGCTGTATTGGCAAAAATAATGATCTGCCTTGGCACATTCCAGCTGACCTCAAGCATTTTAAAGAGATTACTCAGGGCGGTGTAGTAATCATGGGCCGCAAGACCCTGGAATCCATGGGACGTGCTCTACCTAAACGGGTCAACTGGGTAATTACCCGTGATCCAGACTGGTCGTTTGAAGGTACCAAGGTTGCACATAGCATCGAGGATGCTCTAGAACAGGCCATCGCTGATGTCAAAACCAGTGAAAAACCTGAAAGTTTATTCATCATTGGGGGTGGAGAAATCTTTAGACAGACGCTGGAGATGGCTGACCGTCTGGAGCTTACTCATGTTAAACTAAATGTGCAGGGTGAAGCTTATTATCCTGAAATTCCTGAAGTTTTTAAAAAGATTCAAAGTACGCCACAAAAAGATGACAAAAGCGGAATTGAGTTTGAGTTTGCAACCTATCAGAAATAGAAGGGACTCAGACTGACTTGATCACTAATGCACAATATTGGAAAGCGTGATTTTTTTATTGCTCTAGGCAAAGGGTTACTGCATTTTATCTTTAGCTTGTTTGTTATTATTTCATCTATCTGGTTATGTCTGGCACTCTGGGTTCAGGAACCTGTTAGCTGGCTGGTTACCCGGATTCTGATCGGAAGCTGGATCGCTTTTGCGCTTAGTGTGCTTGGTATTTATGCCAGCCAGCATTTTTTTAGCCGCCGTATAAACAGTATCATCTATATTTTGTGTTTTATGGGTGCCCTGTCTTGGTATATAGGACTGGATGCCCGGCAAGACCGGGACTGGAACCCGGAAGTTTCCCGACTTCTTGAATACGAGCGTCAGGGTGATCAAGTAACCTTACATAATGTCCGTAACTTTGCTTGGGAAGCAGACGGTAAAGTCCATGAGCGCTGGGAAACCCGGCATTTTGATTTAAACCAGATTACCGGAATTAATATCATCACCTCTTACTGGATGGGCCCACAAATTGCTCATACCCTGGTCAGTTTTGATTTTGCCAATCAGGAGCCCCTTACCTTTTCTATTGAAATTCGTAAAGAAAGAAATGAAGAGTTTTCAGCGATTGGCGGTTTTTTCAGACAGTACGAACTGAGCCTGGTAGCCTCGGATGAGCAGGATATTATCTATACTCGCAGTAATGTTCGTCATCAACAGGTATATTTTTTCCCCATCAGGATGAGTGCCTCGGAACGTAAAGCTCTTTTTTTAGAATATTTAAAGACGGCAGATGAACTGCGGGCAGAACCGCAGTGGTATAACACTCTGACCAGTAATTGTACTACCATCATTTTTGATATGGTCCAGGCAATTAACCCGTATCAGTTACCCAAAGATTATCGGCTGCTGGCTTCAGGCTATCTACCAGAGTATTTGTATGATCTGTATGCTCTAGATCATCAATGGAGCATTCAGGAATGGTATCAGCATGCGCATATTAACCCGCGCACTGAACAGATCAGTCAGAATCCTGAAAAGATTCAACAGTTCTCTCAACTGATGCGTCAGGGTTTACCCTCACCTCAGCCTTGAAAAGTGAGACTTTACTCATTTTATTTAGAAAATACACCTAAAGCTACATATTGAAGCTAAATTTTGCGTTATGTTTTTACTTTAATGTCAATAACATAATAAATGATGAGAACGCTAAAATGTTTAAACAGATTTTAATGGCGAGCGTGATAGGCAGTTCGGTTCTATTTACTGCATGTACGAATATGCCTGCTCAAGGCAATACTACTGTCGACGTTGTTCAAGCACAATTATTGGATCGCAATTGGACCGTAACATATATCGGCAATACTGAGATTGGTAAAACTAGCCAAGCTGTCCAGACTCTCCCAAGCCTGATGCTTGAATCAGCCACACAACGTTTTAGCGGCACTGATGGCTGCAACCGAATTATGGGTAGCTATCAGCTTACCAATAAAGGGCTGGTTTTTGGCCAGATGGCATCCACCCGTATGGCTTGTTTAAATCCGAGTAACCAGCAGGTTGCTGCAGCTTATAACGAGGCTCTCGCTAAAGTAAGCGCTTATCAGGTCTATCATAAAACCTTAAAGTTAATCGACCGTCATGGCAATGTAGTAATGCAGCTTAGCAGTCCAACCCCACTACGCTAAAAATTGAATAGATTGATTTGCCCGTTTAGACGGGCTTTTTTACGTCTGTTGCACACAAGCTCTATTGTAGCTCTATGAAAATTTATTATAGTGGAGGAAATCTATTCAACAGGATAAGACTATGCAACAGGCATTATTTGGAGGCGGCTGTTTCTGGTGTGTTGAAGCAGTTTTTCTGCAACTCAAAGGTGTAGAAAAAGTCGTCAGTGGCTATGCAGGCGGTCATACTGAGAATCCGGATTATGAAGCCGTATGTAGCGGACAGACACATCATGCCGAAGTCATTCTGGTAGAGTTTGATGAGCAGCAGATCAGCTATCAGCAGCTACTTGAAGTATTTTTTGCCACTCATGACCCAACTACGTTAAACCGTCAAGGCAATGACATTGGTACACAGTACCGCTCAGTGATTTATTATTTTGATGAAGAACAGCAGCAACAGGCACAGCAGATGATTAATGCGCTCAAAGCTGAGGGTTTAGATATTGTGACAGAACTGAGTCCGGTACCTACTTTTTATGAGGCTGAAGAGTATCATCAGAATTTTTTTGCCAAAAACCCTTCCCAAGGCTACTGTAACTTTATGATTCCTCCAAAACTGTTAAAGTTGAGAAATAAATTCCAGGATTTACTCAAATCTGAATAAAAAACATCTATAAAAAAAGCGGCTATACTGGCCGCTTTTTTAACGTTTTTACTTTAATTATCACTAACGAAAGCAATATCGCTGAGCCCGGCTTCGCTCGCACGAGACATTACTTGCGCTACAGTGTCATACCGTGAGTCTTTATCTGCTCTTAGCTGAACTGTGGGTTTACGTTCAGCTTGTCCAGCTTCTGCAAACCGGGTTTCAAGCTCTTGAAGACTGATCATCTGATCATTCCATGCCACCTGATTCTGGGCATTGATACTGATTGTAATCGCCTCAGGCGGCGGATCGATAATTTCTGCTGTGGTTTGTGGCAGATTTAATGGAATTGATGGGTTGGCAACGGTCGCTGTCACCAGAAAGATGATCATCAAAACCAGCATAATATCGATGAGCGGAATGAGATTCATCTCATTCATGCCAGCATCGTTATCTTCACCCAATTGAAAAGCCATTAAGCCTGACCTCCAGCATATTGCTGCTGTGCAGCATTATTTACTTCTGTTTTAGATACATTACTGTCCTGCTGTAACATAGTATCAATCAGCAAGCTATGTGCCTGATCTTGCAGGTCATGAGCAAGTCCACGATTGAAACGTACTGCAATGTTGTAAGCCAGTACTGCAGGAATCGCTACGGCCAAACCAAGTCCTGTCATGATCAAGGCCTCACCTACTGGTGTTGCAACCTGAGCAAGACCGGCCTGGCCACTCTTACCTACGGCCACCAGGGCATGAAAGATTCCCCATACTGTACCGAACAGGCCAACAAATGGTGCAATAGAAGCAATAGTCCCCAAGACTGCCACACCTTTTTCTGCAGAAGCTTTCTCGGCAGAAATCTGGCGCAGTAGAGCCTGTTCAGCGACTGCTTTACGCTGCTCAAAACCGAGTGGTGCCAGTTTGGTTTTAAGTTTAGCCAAAGCCTGCGAGAGTTGAGCATAAGCTTGCTGTTTAAGTTGGCGGGTACCCATCAGACGTAAAATAAAGATGGTCCATGTCGCAATCGACATTGCCAAGAGCACGAAATACAGTGTTTTGCTGACTGCATCCGCATGTTGCCAATAAACTGAAAAGTTCATACTCGAACTCCTGAAAATGTTAGCCGTTAGGATTCAATGTTAATTCAAATGGCTGCTCAGCCCGGATCGGATAAGCTATACCATTTTCTTTATACGGTTTGAATTTTGCACTACGCACTGCGCGTAAAATCTTTTCATCGAGTGCACTAATCCCACTTGATTTGGTAATACGGGTCCGCTCTTTAATAATAGAACCTTTTTCATCCGCCTCGATATGTACCACAATTACCCGGGTTTCACCCTGTAAGTCTTTATTACTATAAGACGGTTTTGGTGAACGGCTCCACTGTACTCCTGCTCCGCCAATTGAAACAGTTTTTGGAGACGGTGGTGAAGGCGGAGCCGGTGGTGCAGCAGCAGGTGCGGGTGACGCAGCGGGTACTGGTGCCGGTTTAGCTATTTTAGTTTCTGAAACTGTTGTGGTAGCTACAGGTGAAGGTGCTGGCGGTGCTTCTACCGGTTTTGCAACAGGCTTAGGTGCTTCAGCTTTTTTCACCTGCTGAACCTTCTCAACCTTTTTCGGTGGTGGAGGTAAAGGTTTTTCAACTACTTTTACTTCTTTAACCTCTTTTGGCTTGGCAGGGTCAGCTTTTTTTGGCTCAACCTTTGGTTTAGGTGGTAAAGGTTCAGGTGGCTGCTGGATCTTGACAAACCGGACCTGTAAAGGTTCTTTTTCAATCGGTTTAAGATCAGCAGTTTTAAGATGGCTCACACCCCAAAGCACACCGATATGCCCGACCATTACCACGGCTAAAGCTGCGACAATTTTCTTTTTCATCGGGTTAGAAGGGGGCATACTGGACACGGAGGAATGACTCATAAGAATCTGTTACCTAATAGATTGCTTTACTTCAATACAACAGGAGAAGAAGATAAAGCTCATCGGTTAGCACAATGAAAGTATCGCAATAATAAATGAGAAGTGTTTTCATTTGCAACCGTTATTTAATTTATTTTGACCAACTTTCTAATTCAGCAATAAAAAAAGGCATATCCCTAGATATGCCTTTTTTTAGTCAGACTTTAATTAGTTTTACTGAAAAACAACAGTCTTGTTGCCATCTACAATAATACGGTCTTCAAGGTGCCATCTCACTGCTCGCGCCAATACGTGGCGCTCTACATCCTGACCAAGCTCACGCAACTGCTCTACTGTAAAGTCATGGCTCACCCGTTCTACATCCTGCTCAATTATCGGACCCTGATCCAAATCAGCAGTGACATAATGTGCTGTAGCACCAATTAGTTTTACACCTTTGTCATAAGCTTGCTGATATGGATTGGCTCCTACAAATGCTGGCAGGAACGAGTGATGAATATTAATAATTTTCATCTCCCATTTGCTGACAAACTCTTCGTCCAGAATCTGCATATAACGTGCCAGTACCAACAGATCATTGCCCTGCATTAACTCATCAATCTTCGCATAAGCTTCACGCTTGTTTTCTTTATTGACGGGCACCACTTCAAATGGAATACCAAAGTTCTCTACTGCTGAACGCAGGGTCTCATGATTAGATACCACCTTGGTGATTTCACATGGCAGAGCACCACGGGCATGACGCCATAGCAGCTCAAGCAAGGCATGGTCGACTTTAGAAACTAAGATACCCACTTTTTTCACATCACTGACAAAAGCCAGACGCCAGTGCATGTCATAACGCTGGGCTACATTCACAGCAAAGGTCTGGATCAGTGTTTCCTTACGGGTCTGCAAATGTTCAAGTTCAAACTCAACCCGCATGAAATATCGACCGCCCTGCGCTTCAGTTGCATATTGATCAAGTGCGGTAATATTTGCTCCCTGATGATACAAAAAGCTCGATACAGCCTGCACAATGCCCGGCTTGTCTTCACAAGTAATCAGGAGTCGTGCTGTATTGGCAGTGGTCATGTTCATGTCGGTTGATATCGCTTATAAGTCAAATTAAAAACAAGCCGCATATTCTAGCGCGTTTTTACGGCGGGCAGAATAGTTATGAAAAAAACTGTATGCTATTTTGCTGAAGACAGGCTGGCAAACAGTTCTGAAGAGCCGAAGGTTTCAAGCAGACGCTCATAAGTCTCACGACTTTCTCCCATGAGGTATGGCCCTTCCAGAAAGACCATCTGGCGCAGCGCCTGCCATACCCATTTTTCTTCAAGATGGTTGCTGTCACTGATGTGGCCAGACATATACAGGAAATTGGTCCAGTTGGTCAACACAATCCACAGGTTAATAATGAGTGCCTCAATTTCTGAAGCAGTCATTTTCATTAGCCCTGCATCGACAAAAGCCTGATAAATTCTCTGGCCCTGCTGCATGACTTGACCGGCAAAGCGTGGATACATCTTTCTAAAGTCATCATTGTTTTCGACCAGATGATAAACATCCCGATGCAAAAAGCGGTATTCCCATAACTGGCTGCTAAGAACCTGAAAATAACGAATCTTGTCATTGGCATTCAACTGACGGTCATCTGGCAGAGACAGCATGTCGAGTGTCTCTTTCTGGTATTGTTCCATCAGTTCCTTAATAATTTCCTGCTTGTTGCGAAAATGGTAATACAGGTTACCTGGACTGATTCCCAATTCGGCTGCAATATGGTTGGTGGTTACAGAACGCTCTCCACGCTCATTAAAGAGTTGCAAACTGATCTGCAAAATCCGGTCTTTAGTTTTCACGGTCTTGGAGTGGGACATTCTTAATAACCATCTATTTCAAAAAGTTAGTGGACTAACACATAAAGTGACTTGACTATTTAGAGCATTTACTCTAAAAAATTAAATATTAGATTTTATTTAATGGTAGCGTGTCATGAATAGTCAAACAAAAACAACTCAAATGACTCCACATTCACCTGATATTCAGCATATGCAAGACTTGCTTGAACATCAGAGATTGGCGTATCAACGTCATCAGGTACCTTCGGCCAAAGAACGTATTGACCGCCTGTCCCGTTTAAGACGCGTACTGGTAAAATATCAGGACCAGTTTGCAGACGCAATCAATCATGATTATTACAACCGTTCAATTGGTGAAACTAAAATTGGCGAGCTGCTGACCTGTCTTGAACATATTAAATATTATAGCAAGCATTTAAGCCAGTGGATGAAACCATCTAAACGTCATGTTGCCATGATTAATCAGCCTGCCAAGGCATGGGTACAATATCAGCCTATGGGCGTGATCGGCATTATTGCGCCTTGGAACTATCCCCTACTTTTATCCATAGGCCCATTAATCTGCGCATTGGCAGCAGGCAACCATGCCATGATCAAGATTTCCAGCGCGTCTTCAAATTTTGGCCAGATTCTGGAACGAGCTCTGGCAGAAGCTTTTCCGCAAGATCTGGTCGCAGTAGTCAATGGAGGCGGCCCTATTTCAGATGCCTTTAGCCATCTGCCTTTTGACAAGATTATTTTTACCGGCTCAACCGCAGTAGGTAAAACTGTAATGGCAGCAGCAGCAGAAAATCTGGTGCCAGTCATTTTAGAACTGGGCGGCAAGTCGCCAGTGGTAGTACACCCTTCCATGAATATGAAAGATCTGGCACAGCGGATCGCTGTGGGCAAACTCTGGAATGCCGGACAGACCTGTGTTGCGCCAGACTACATGTTTCTACCCAAAGGTAAGACAGAGGAGTTTATAGCAGAGTTCCGTACGATTGCCACGACTATGTATCCTCATTTACGTGATAATCAAGATTACACCTCCATCGTAAATGACAAGCAATACCGCCGGGTACAGAGTTATTTAGATGATGCGCGTGAACAGGGTGCGCAGATTGTGGAAATTAATCCAAAAAATGAACTGCTGGAAGATGTCTATAAAATTGCACCAACCCTAGTGACTGGGGTCACCAGCTTTATGCAAATCATGCAGAATGAAATTTTTGGGCCCGTACTACCCATCATGGAATATGATCAGATTGATGAAGTGATTGAGTTTATTAATCAACGTCCACGCCCACTTGCGTTATACTATTTTGACTATGATTCAGCACGCGCTGATTATATTGCACAGCGTACGCATTCCGGACATTTTGGTATGAATACCGTATTAACTCACGTTGCTCAGGATGACCTGCCTTTTGGTGGGATCGGGGCCTCCGGTATGGGTAAATATCATGGGCCGGAAGGCTTCTTCAGTTTGTCGCATGAACGTTCAATGATGTCAAATTCCAAGCTCTATAGCTTAAAATTTATTCTGCCACCATTTAACAAGCCGCTCTACAAATTGATTTCAAAAACACTGTTGCGTTAAATGATCAAGGCATGATCTATCACACCAGATCATGCTGTGTTTTAACCGAATTCGCTTGTCTTTTAATCGGATTTTTGGTATAAAACGCCCCTTGAATGAATTCATCCGTTTATTTTATGACTGGCCACACATTTGCTGCTGGCTAAATCAATGGAGTTCCACCATGTCTAAGGTTTGCCAAGTTACCGGCAAGCGTCCAGTCGTTGGTAACAACGTCTCACACGCCAACAACAAAACCAAGCGCCGGTTCGAGCCGAACCTGCACCACCACCGTTTCTGGTTAGAAAGCGAAAAGCGTTTTGTACGTCTTCGTCTAACCACTAAAGGTATGCGTATTATCGACAAATTGGGCATTGAAAAGGTTGTAGCTGATCTTCGTGCTCAAGGCCAAAAGATCTAAGGAGTCATTGCAATGCGTGACAAAATTCGCCTAGTTTCGTCTGCTGGTACTGGTTATTTCTATACCACGACTAAAAACAAACGTACAATGCCTGAAAAAATGGAAATCAAAAAGTTTGACCCAAAAATCCGTCAACACGTGATTTTCAAAGAAGCTAAAATCAAGTAATCTTGATGAAGCGCCAAGAAACGATCTCCCTAGAGGTCGTTTTTTTTTGCATTTTTTTTGCTTGACTTGCTACACTTTTTATATCAATAGATTTTGGCATCTTTCGTGCTTTATTTTTATTATTTTCTTTTCACCTCCATCTTTAAGGAGTAGGTAGTGCCTCATGACGTAGATCTCATTATTTTACTGGCAGTCGGTTTTGGTATTGCTCTGATCTTTGGCTATATTGCTGCCCGTCTACGCCTTCCTCCTCTGATTGGCTATCTTATTGCCGGCATCATTATTAGCCCCAACACCCCAGGTATGGTGGGTGATATTCAACTGGCCAACCAGTTAGCCGAACTTGGTGTAATGTTTCTAATGTTTGGCGTGGGCATGCATTTCTCGCTTAATGACCTGCTTCAGGTTAGGCGAATTGCTGTGCCAGGCGCAATTTTACAGATTACAGTAGCAACACTGCTGGGAATCGGTATTAGCATGTTATGGGGCTGGAGTTTCGGCTCAGCTCTGGTCTTTGGTTTAAGTCTTTCCTGTGCCAGCACAGTCGTTTTACTTAAAGCACTGGGCGACCGTGGCCTGCTCGAATCAGTCAACGGCAAAATTGCTGTAGGCTGGCTACTGGTTGAAGACTTGGTTATGGTACTGGTATTGGTGCTGCTTCCTGCTACTGCAGTGCTTTTAGGCGGAACGCCACTATCTGATGGTAGTGGCGATGAAAATATCTGGCTTACTTTAGGTCTGACTTTACTTAAAGTGACCGGTTTTATTGCTTTTATGCTGATTATTGGAAAACGCCTGGTCCCAATGATTATGCAGTTTGTCGCACGTCTGGGTTCTCGTGAACTTTTTACTTTAACTGTGGTTGCTGCGGCAGTTTCAATTGCTTATGGCTCATATGCGGTTTTCGGCGTATCGATGGCACTGGGAGCTTTCTTTGCCGGTATGGTAGTCAAGGAATCAGATTTTAGCCATCGCGCTGAAGAGGAAACCTTACCACTGCGTGAAATTTTTTCGGTACTGTTTTTCGTTTCAGTTGGCATGTTATTCGATCCTCGGATTCTAGTCGAAGAACCTGTTCACATTTTAGGTGTAGTCGCCATTATTATGATCGGCAAGACACTGGCAGCGATGGCACTGGTCCTGTTCTTCCGTTATCCGATCAATACAGCCCTGACTGTTGGCGCCTCACTGGCACAAATTGGTGAATTCTCTTTTATCCTGGCCACATTAGGCTTGTCTTTAGGTCTGCTTAGCCTCGAAGGACAGAATCTGATCTTGGCAGGGGCCCTCATTTCGATTAGCCTGAACTCATTTATTTTCTCTGCCATTGAACCAGCACAGCGCTGGATTCGTGAACGATCTCATTTAGCCCGGCTACTGGAGCGTAGCGGTGACCCGCTTGCGATGCTACCGGATGAAGTATCTCAGGATTATCTGCGCGATCAGGTTGTAATTGTTGGGCATGGGGAAGTTGGCCGTCGCATCACTCGCACTTTAATGCAAGAGAATATCAAAGTTGTTATTGCTGAAGAAAACCGCGAAATAGTAGAGAAATTACGTGAGCGGGGTATTGCTGCGGTCAGTGGCGTGGCGACTGAGCCTGGTGTATTGATACAGGCCCATATTATGCATGCACGACTGTTAGTATTGTCGCCCATGGACATTGTAAATGTGCATCGTATTATCGATATTGCCAAACAGCTAAATCCACAGATTCAGGTACTGATCTGTGCAGAAAGTAAGGAAGAGGCTGAAGTTATCCGGGCAGAAAATATTGGCGAGGTATTCTTTGCCAAAGAAGAAATGGCTAAAAATATGAGTAATCATATCTTGAACCAGATCGAAATTGCCCACCATACAGCCCCGACACACTAGTTAAAATGTTTAAAAAAGCGTACTTTGATGTACGCTTTTTTAGTATAAATTTTAAGCTTACAGTGCTTACTAGCTCAGGTATTTTGGTTTTTCATCAATAACTTGAGCCTGCCACTGATTAACCTGTTTTTCAAGCAAACCAAATAATGCGGCCTGTATCATATGCTGTGCTACTACAGCAGTTTCATCACCAAGCAAGGCTTTAACTTCATCATTAAACTGGATTTTAACCAAGGGTTCTTTTTCTGAACCTGCATTGCGCAATGCCAATTCACCACCTTCGAGCTGTACCAGTTCCAATACTGCTTCCTGATTACCAAATAATTTTTTCAACTGTTGTATAGACATAACTCCTCCATGCTCCGACATGGTGGCAAAGCATTGATACTTTGCATCTCGAAATATTTATATAAGAGCGGGTCAATCAAATTTCAAGTCTATCCAATAGACCGTTTTAGAACTCAACCATTTCATTACGAAAACCATCAATCAGCTGGGTTAGTTCACGGTGCCATTCCCGCAGAATTTTAATATCTGGCAACCAGCTTTGTGGGCCTTGGGTGACTTTAATAATCAGATTGGATGAGGTTTCTTCTTCAGGTACAGGAGCATTAGGTTCAGGTGCATACTGGCATAAGCGATAAGCCCGCTTAAGCTCGGCAATAAAGCCATGTTTGGCCAGTTGCTGCATAACGACCACTTCAGGCGAAACCTGTCCTTTATCTGCCATCTGTTCCTCAATTGACTTTAAGGTAGGCTGTGAATCATTTAAGCGGTAATAACGGGCCAGTTCCTGTAAAAATGCCAGTAATGAACCATGCAGATGAAACACAGCGGCCTCACGATAAGCCTGTGCCTGCTGTACATGCTCAATCTGCTCTGCCTGCTGGCAAGCCAGACGTGCAAAATAGAGTTTCTGGTTAGTACGGTCAGCATGAAAGCGGGCAACACGGGACATGAAAAGTCTTCCTAAATTTTGTTTTTACTTACAAGATTAAGATAAACAGAATTAGCCGGGATTCACAATAAGAATTATGGATGAGTGACATAACCTGGATAGATTTTTTCTTTTGAATGATATGACTACATTGCTCTATAGTAATATTTTATTGATCGCTATCCATCTCAGCCAGAGAGTATTCTTCCACAATATAGGGCATATCAGATTTACTCTAATTATTCCAAGTATAAAAAAGGAGCATTATCTGCTCCATCTTTATTTAAGCCTTAGGCTTGTCTTCCGCAGCTTTTACGCGAATACCATGACCATGTAGTCGCAAGGTATTGAGACCCTTGATTGCTTTTACAGCTTCACGCCCATGTGGCATCTCAACAAAGGCAAAGCCTTTAGACTTGCCAGTTTGTGCATCAAGTACTAGCTGGCAGGAGTCAACTGTACCATAGGCCTTAAACAGCTCTAGCAGTTCAGCTTCAGTGACGGTACGTTCCAGGTTGCGTACTAAAATTTTCATAAATTACCTTTTCCAGCGGCAGGTATGTAACATCAAAAAGTATATGCCTACTCTACTTTTCGAGTGCATTAGCACAATCTGACTAGTTTAATCGAGATCTATACCAAAACCTAAATTTATTGCAGCTGAATTATTCCAGCGTTTTTGCACAAAACTGCGCGATGATGGCTGATGGATCTGCACATCGACCAGTGATTCAGGCAAGTCATTTAAAAAATAGCTTTCAATGATACGGCCCTGTTCATCATATTTATCTTGTGCCCAGCTACTGAAGTCCTGCTTGGTCAGAATCAGCTCATCCTGCGCCCGGGTCAATGCCACATACAGAACACGGCGCTCTTCTTCTACCTGGTCAAAATCACCCTGTGCACGAGCATGTGGATACTGACTTGGTGAAACATGAGGAACGTAACAGACTTTTTGCTCTGCTCCCTTGGCAGAATGAATGGTAATCAGGGTAACCAGATCCTGATCAGTGCTACGCTCCACTTCTGACACCGAAATAGGCTCCAGTACATATTCTTCAAGAAAACCGGCCAGGCTGTTATGTTTACGGGCTAATTGCTTGACCAGATCAAAGTCTTTCAGACGTCTGGACCATTCTTTGTTTTTGTAATTATCTTCTAGCTGTTCAGAGAGTGCTTCTACAGCAAGACTGATACAAACCTCGACTTCATGTTGTAAAACATCTAGCTGTTTCATCATCAGTATTACTTTAAGTGCCACCCGGCCATGCTGTTCCAGCCGCTCACAACGCATATCAATATCAGACAACTGAATCAGTTCATGAGCGAGCTTGCTGGCACCTACATCCCCTACACCATTCCAGAGCGTCAGAAAACGCATCCAGGCAATATCATCCTGTGGATTAGCTACCACCCGAAGCATGCTCAGCATATCTTTTACATGCGCAGATTCAAGCAGTTTTACCCCACCCACAAATTTATAGGGGATATTGGCATTGATTAATGCAGCTTCCAAATGCCGTGCAGTAAAAGAAGAACGTACCAGAATCATATGCTCATACCATTGGGCGCCTGTGTATTGACGCTTGATCAGATCTTGAGCGATCCAGTTAGCCTCTTCAAATTCATTACTGAACAGGTGCAATTGTGGTTTTATTCCGCGGCCTCGAGCGGCAATTAGATGTTTATCGTAATGAAGTGGACTTTTATCAAGCAGCCAGTTAGATAAATCCAGAATCTCCTGAGTAGAACGGTAATTAAAATCCAGATTTAATACCTCGGCATCAGGCACATGTTCTTTAAAATGATGGATATTCTCAAAATCAGCCCCCCGAAACCCATAAATCGACTGCGCGTCATCACCCACACAGAATAGTTTGATTTTACCCACCAAGGGCTGTAGTAAAGCCCATTGCAGCGGATTAGTATCCTGCATTTCATCAACCAGCAGAACTGAACACAATCGGGTTACCCAGTTAACCAGTGCTTCTGAATGTTGTAAATGCACCGCTACAATTGCAAGAATATCATCATAGTCCAGAAAATTACGCTCACGCTTTCGCTGTTCATAAGCTTGCATGAGTTCAGCGATCTGTGCCTTATGTTCCAAAGCATCTGGCCATTGCTGTGCAATTGCTTCACTCAGTTTGTTCCGGGTATTACGGGCATATGAATAAATGTCACAAAGCTGTGCTGCCTTGGGCAATACACTCTCTTTATCTTTGCCACGTAACAGCCGGAACATCAGTATCTGGTCATCACGATCAATAATACTGAACTGACCCAGCCCAAATGCCTGAGAATTACGGCGCAGCAGGTACATACAAAAGGTATGGAATGTTGAGGCACGCAGACCTCTGGCTTTTGCTCCGAGGTGCTGCTCTACCCGAGTGACAATTTCACTGGCAGCACGACGGGTAAAGGTCAAGATCTGAATCTGGTCAGCAGGTATACCCTGATCAATCAAGTAAGCAGCCCGGGCTACAATTGTTTTGGTTTTGCCACCCCCGGCACCCGCCAGGACCAGACAATTCTGGGCAGTGGTGGTGGCCGCCTGTTTCTGTTTCAGATTTAACTCATCAATCAGGGTACTTAAACTCATGCTATCTGTTCATCCGCACTTGAAGCACCAGTTTAGCAGAGCCAATATAGAAAGGCAGGCTCATCTACCCTGCTTTTCAGCCAGTTTTAAAATACGACCGATATTTTCGCAAGTACGCTCCAAATTAATGGCTCCATTTTGGCAAGCTGCCATAATATCGCTGCACTGGTCCAGAATTCCGAAAATTGCAGTAAAACCTTCTTCATACAGAGTGTCAGCTTGTGGGCCAATACTCCCCGCACAGGCGATCACAGGTTTACCATACTGTCGAGCCAGACGAGCGACTCCCACCGGAGTTTTACCAAAACAGGACTGTTCATCCAGTCTCCCTTCACCAGTAAAAATATAGTCAGCCCGGGCAATATATTTTTCCAGCTGGGTTTCCTGTATAACCAGTTCAACACCTGACTGAATCCGCGCACCCGTAAAAACTAACAGGCCAAATCCAAGCCCCCCTGCCGCACCTGCGCCAGGAACTTCGCGTTTTCTCAGGTTTAACTGCTGTTCTACAATATCTGCAAAATGGCTGAGGTTATGATCTAGTTGTAAAACCATATCAAGCGTAGCGCCCTTTTGCGGACCAAAAATATAAGAAGCTCCCTGCGCTCCAGTTAACGGGTTATTGACATCACTGGCAATAATAATTTCTGTAGTCTTCAAGCGTGGGTCCAGTCGAGACCAGTCGATTGTTTTTACCCGATCAAGTTCCCTACCCCCTAAAGATACTTCATGGCCATTATTATCATAAAAATGTACACCTAGTGCCTGCGCCATACCTGCTCCGGCATCATTAGTAACACTCCCACCGAGCCCAATAATAATTCTGGATACACCTAAGTCCAGTGCCAGACGAATCATCTCACCAGTACCATAGGTTGTGGTTAAAAGCGGGTTACGTTCTGCCGGAGTAAGCAGATGAATACCATTGGCTTTAGCCATTTCAATCACAGCAGTCTGGCCAGCATCGATAAGACCAAAATAGCTTTCAACTTTTTGGGCAGGTAGAGGACCCGTGACCTGACATTTAACTTGCTGTCCCTGAGCAGTGGCAATCAGGGTATCTACTGTACCCTCACCGCCATCTGCCATAGGAACTTTTATAAACACAGCTTCAGGAAATATTTTACTGAGTCCGTTTTGCATGGCATGACAGGCTTGTAGTGCAGTCATACTTTCTTTAAAAGAATCAGGAGCAAGTACAAAGGTGGGTACCATAAGCTTTTCTTTTTATGGATAAATTTAAAATTTAAATGAACAGAAAGAGGCTTATGCCTCTTTCTTGTTTTAAACATCTGCCGAACTTTTTGGAATACGCTTAATCGCAGCTGCCAGTGTTAAATAGTTCACTCCCTGAAAAAGGATATCGACAGCCAGAAACAAGCCTAACACCCAAAACGGCGCATCGGGCGACATCAAAATGATAATACCTGTAGCTAGAGTCAGCAGCCCGGAAAGCAGGATCCAGCCCCAGCCTATTAAAGGTTTTAACATAAAAGCATTTACGCTTCGAATTACGCCGGCAATGATCAGAAAAATAGCCAAAATATTGGTCAGGACAATTGCTGTTTTAACTGGTGTACTAAAAGCATAGTAACCGGCTACCAGATAAAGAATTCCAAACAGTGCCCACAGCCAGCGTGAACCGCCTCTAAAAATTTTAAAGGCAGCAACAAAGTGCAAGATACCGCCTATCATCATCAAGATACCGAATAAAAATACTACGGACAACGTTGCGAAAGGCAAGGAGGCTAATAGTAATATTCCGAATAGCACCAGAAGGATACCAATACCTAAATACCATTTACGATTTTCATGTAATTGATGCCGGATGAGATCATTGCCTACAGTTTTCATTTTCATTACTCTTCTAGTTATTAAGTCTTTAACTACTGTAAGTAACAAGTCATCACTTGTCTGTATAAATAGTTTTTATACCGGTTTCATGCATTGTGGATAAGTTGGTTTTTATCCCCAGTTTATTTCAGCCAGCCAATTTCTGTAGCTGTTTGTCGACTAACCATCGTTTGCTGGAGGTTTTCTGCCATTCTGCTTTTATCGGCTAAAAGCGGAATATGGCCAGTCATAATCTCGGCACGCTTTTGCGGATATAAAGGTTGAAGATGAGGATCAGCATAACCTTGCGGATATAAAGGTAAACCAGTATTGAGATCATATTTATCGGATGCTCCAAATGCATGGAGCAACTCATGCACCAGCACAATCTGATTTTGTTGTGCCTGCTTACTGGAAGCAAACAGATTGACTGAGCCGATCCGACCTTTTTCAAGTGCTGTAGAATGTTTTAGTATCCGGTTAAATTGAGGATCATAGAAGTTCAGATAGAGCGTTACACTGGGGGAGCCTTCTTGCCTCATCGAATTTTTCCAGGCATAAAAGCGGAATTTTAAACTCCACAATATGACATCGATTAAACCCGCCTGTTCAGGAACTTTAGGTGGAAGCTGTTGTAGAGGCCGGCCCAACTGGAAATAAAAATAAACTGGTTGTATCCGGTACGGGGCGGCAGCACTGCTGAGATACTTCTGTATATCTTTAAACTGATCGATTGTGAGCTGATCAATATACTGCTGTGTGGAACTACGCTGGTCAGCATTAATAGGATGTAATAAAACAGTCACCGGGCGGTCCCAGTTCTGGTTCTGGTCACGCCAGGCATTTATGGCGACCACCAGCAAGATCAGCAATAAAACTACAATCCGAATACTTTTCCACACTGCTGTGCTTCCCCATCAATTTCTTAAAGATTCTATTATTTTCTTTTGTTTAGTCATAAAAAATGCCAGTCGAAACCGGCATCTTTTTAGTTAAATATCAGGCTTCGGTCCATTTACCATTTTGGAAGACTAAACTCCATTTGGTCTGTTTACCTTCTGGTGTTTCAGAGCCAATATACTGCTGTTGGTTTTTACGGCTGAATTTTACCACTGTCGGGTTACCTTCAGGGTCAGTATCAGGTGCCTGTAATAGAAACTGATATTTTGGATCCAGCTGTCCGGCTACTGTACGCAGCTCGGCAACTTTAGGTGCCCGGGTTTCACGGATTTTTGGAAACTTACTGGCTGCCAAGAACAAACCGGCTGCCCCATCGCGTAGGACAAAATAGTCATCATGCTTGGTAGAACGCAGATGCTCCATCTTGATCGGATCAACACGCGGTGGTGCAGGCTGCCCATTTTTTAAAACTTTACGGGTGTTGTCACAGTTATTGCAGGCAAAGTATGGACCGAAACGTCCAGTCTTAAGCTGCATTTCACCATCACATTTATCACATGGAATTGTTGGGCCATCATAACCCTTAATCTTGAACTCACCTTCTTCAACTTCATAACCGTCACAATCCGGATTATTGCCACAGATGTGCAGTTTACGACCTCCATCGATCACATAGCTGTCCATGGCAGTTCCACAGATCAGACAGCGTTTTTTCGACATCAAATCGGCTGTTTCTGCACCATCATCATCAGATAGTGCAGCCAGTGACTCAACTGGTACAAGATTCAATGTACCCTTACAGCGTTCTTTAGGGGGAAGGTTATAACCTGAGCAGCCCAAGAATACACCGGTGGTTCCGGTACGGATCTGCATCGGACGGTCACATTCCGGACAATGTACGTCAGGCACTTCAACCGGCTGATTACGACGCATCCCCTGATCACCCTGTGCATTATTCAGCCGCTGCTTAAAGTCACCATAGAAACTGTCTAGTAGTTCCTTCCAGTTGCGTTCACCTGTCGCGACTTTATCTAGCTGTCCTTCAAGGTCAGCAGTAAAAGCATAGTTCATCAGGTTATTAAAACTTTCATCTAAGCGATCAGTAACAATCTCACCCATTTTTTCTGCATACAGACGGCGGTTTTCCAGTTTGACATAACCACGATCCTGAATTGTTGAAATAATCGCAGCATAAGTCGAAGGACGGCCGATTCCGCGTTTCTCCAGTTCTTTTACCAGAGAAGCTTCAGTAAAACGGGCGGGTGGTTTGGTAAAATGCTGACTAGGGTCAAGTTTCTCCAGTTTAAGCACTTCACCCACTTTCACAGCAGGAAGCAGTACATCATCATCAGATTTGTTTGCACCACGAATTTTAGTAAAGCCATCAAAAACCAGAATTCGGCCTTTGGCTTTCAACTCGACATCAGAAGCCGTGACCGTAAGAGTAGATGATAAATATTCGGCTGGTGTCATCTGGCAGGCTACAAACTGACGCCAGATCAGGTCATATAGACGCTGGGCATCACGCTCTACACCTGCAAGCTGGTCACCTTTAAGCTCTACACTCGATGGACGTATTGCTTCATGAGCTTCTTGTGCCCCGGCTTTACTGCCATAGCGGTTCGGTTTTGCCGGTAAATATTTATCACCATATTCACTTTCAATATGGTTACGTACCATTTTAATCGCGTCATCACTCAGGAAGGTTGAGTCCGTACGCATATAAGTAATGAAGCCGCCTTCATATAAGCGCTGGGCCAACATCATGGTTTTCTTGACTGAAAATCCGAGACGTGTGCTCGCTGCTTGTTGCAGGGTAGAGGTAATATAAGGCGCACTCGGATTAACCTTGGTCGGTTTGTCTTCACGCTGCGCTACAGTAAACTCGGACTTTTTCAGTACTTCAAGCAGCGTATCAGTCTGGGCCTTATTTTTTAGTTTTAAGGTTTTACCCGCCTGTTTCACGGCTTCCAGACGAATCTGGTCTTTTTTAGACAGGGTATCAGCAAATACCTGCCAGTATTCTTCAGGAATAAAGGCACGGATCTCCCGCTCACGCTCAACCACCAGTTTGACTGCAACAGACTGTACCCGGCCCGCCGACAGGCCACGGGCAATTTTTTCCCATAACAAAGGCGAGATCATGAAACCTACAACACGGTCGAGGAAGCGGCGTGCCTGCTGGGCATGAACCTTATTGGTATCCAGGCGACCGGGCTGCTTAAATGCTTCCTGAATGGCATTTTTAGTAATCTCGTTAAACACTACACGCTGGTAGCGCGAGTCATCACCACCAATCACTTCTTTCAAGTGCCAGGCAATTGCCTCACCTTCTCGGTCCAAATCCGTCGCGAGATAGATTTCATCAACTTGGGATGCCAGCTTCTTTAACTCAGAAACCACATTTTCTTTACCTGGTAGCACTTCATAATGCGCTTCCCAGCCGTGTTCAGGGTCAACCCCCATACGGTTGATCAGAGCCTGCTGGGCCTTTTTAGCTTTGTCGGCTTCGGTCAGTTTGGTCCGGGCAGCCGGTTTCTTGTCGGTATTTTTGGCTGAACCACCGGTAGGCAGGTCACGCACATGGCCAACAGAAGATTTAACAATGTACTGCGAACCCAGATACTTGTTGATGGTTTTCGCTTTTGCAGGCGACTCCACAATCACTAAGGCACGCTTGTTGGCAGCACTTGACGAACTTGCTGAGGTGCTTTTGGATGTGGATCGAGGAGCATTCGCCATAATTAACTGTTATTCCTGTAGATAAATTAAGAGATTAGTGAGCAGCCAAAGCATGCAGATAAGCTTTGATATCTTCTAACTGTGTAGCCCTGAGATCAGTTTCTTCATCCCAGTAAATTCCAACACAGTTTGCCTGCATATCAATAGCATAAATCCCTTTTAATGCAATGGGAGAATCATCCAAGCTTTGATCTCCCTCGATGACTTTAAGTTTCTGGTCAACAACACGCGCCCGCATTAAAGGCAGACGGGCATCTGGAATCAGGATGCTGTAATAAGCCACCATACTGGCACGGTTTTCTGTAGCCATCGGAATTTTAGTCCAGGCAGGGGCTGCAACCAGTCGTGGATGCAGGCCAATCTTACGGGCTTTTTCTCGCATCAGGCCGAGTGCTTTTTCTCGCGGGCTAACTCTTAACCCGACAATAGATCCAAACACAAAAACAATAATGACGATTGCGACCCAAATTCCAACGTTTTCCATAGTTCAACCTTTTTATTCCTTTATTAGAGTTGCACAAGGCCAATATAAAACGCAAGTTTACTGAATAAATTAATCCTGGAGCTGTTCGGGACTATAAATGAAGAAAACATATGATTTCTGTATAAATTTGTTTTTTTCAATATAAAAAGCATTTAGTACCAGATTTTCAGCTGTTCAAATTAGCTTCTGTTTTAGGCAGCCTAACAGTTTAAAATGCCTTCTCTTCATCTAAATCTATTGTTTCAATACTGATTTAAACTTAGTTCTAGCTCAGAAGTTTTAACATTCAAAATACTAATGCAGTAGAATTTCCGGACTATAATGCATTTTATATCCATCCCAATAAATATAGCCTTTTTCAAGCATTTCCTTCAGTAGCAGCTGGATATTGGCCTCTGGAAAAATGCTTTTTAACAGATCACGCAAGGCATAGATATTGTCAGGTTTTTTATGTCCCGCCTGATCCAGCTGACGTATAATCTGCCATTGCAGCGGATCAACACGGGCAAATTCTGAATACAGGTCTTCCGTATGGCGCTGCTGTTTTAAAGCAGCTTCGAGTGATGCGGATGAATTTGTTGAAATTTCAGTAGTGTGGATATCAAAAGTTTCAACAGAAGGCTGTGAAGGTAAAGGCATCGTGTGCACTTCTGCCCGCATATACTCTTCAAGCTTTAAGTTCAGCCAGTGTGCCAGTATTCTTTTGCGATATGACACGTGTCCATCCTGTGACCTGACAATTTTCAGATTGATCAATAGTCCCACCAGCTGCTGTGCTGTTTCAGCGAATATATTTAAACTACTGATAATTGAATGCTTTAAGCCCTGTATAGTTGCCGGTTTACCCGGCATTTTCCCTAACAGATCACAATATTTTTTAACGAGCTGCAGCTGAGGCTTTTTTTCAAAGGCTTCTCTGCTCGGCAACCTGTAAATTACAGTTCTTGACTTCTGTTGTGCAGAAGCTTCCATTTTTATCAGGCTGCAACTGACTGCCGAAGCGCCCAGCAGCTGCACCAGTAACTCACTTTCTGGCATTGCTGAAATAACATCAACATGCACTTCAGCTTCCAGAAGAGCCAGACACTGCCCCACGACTAACGCATATTCAAACTCTTTAAAATCTGCTTCTGCAGTTTCCAGTATCACAATCCGGCCTGACTGAATCCAGCCAGCCAGCTCTGTCAGGTCAACCAGTGCATATTCAAACTGTTTCTGGCAGTTGAACAGATACAGGGTTGAATAGTGCTGAAGCAGTTCACGCAGCAGACTGGCAGCTGGCTTATTTTGTTCAAGATCAAAGAGTATGACTTTATTCATGGTATTTTCAGCAGTTGTAACACAGCGCGCTGCATTACAGCTGTATTTCAGTTCAAGGTCAAATGAATTTCAGATTAATAGTGTGGGGGAATATTGGTAGAAGGATCAAACGGGGCAATACCTTCTGAAAGATCAGCAGCTTCAACACGCTGATAAAGTAGCTGCATTTGCTGCTTCAGATGGGTAATCTCGACACTCTGTCGGGTGACCTGTTCATTGAGCTGTTCAACTAAATCATCCAGAAATGCAATTCTTACTTGCAAATCTTCAATGGGTGCGGAAAATGTCGCCTGATTATTATGGTATGTTTGTTTAGTCATTTAATACTCCTCACGGATTTTTTCAGGAAACACTATGGCCTATATTACTTTAAGGGATGTCCAGCTTGCATTTGGTGGACCCGCCCTACTCGATGGCGCGAACTTTACATTAGAACGTGGCGAACGGGTATGTTTGATTGGCCGTAACGGTGAAGGTAAGTCTACTTTACTTAAGCTGATCGAGGGAAGCCTGCTACCTGACCGTGGTGAAGTTTCAATACAAAATGGCGTAACAATTTCAATGCTGGCCCAAGATGTACCGATGGATTCGGGCAAGGTTGCTGACATTGTAGCCGACGGAGCAGGCGAAGCTGCCCAGGTACTCAAGGATTATCATGAAGCCAGTGATGCCTGCGTACTTGGTGATATGGAAGCCTGTGACCGTATGGGCCTGCTACAGCATAAAATGGATCAGCTTGATGGCTGGGCATTAGAAAACAAGGTCAATAATATTCTTAGCAAGATGGGATTAGATCCGGATGCTGATCTGGCTGATCTGTCAGGTGGACGTAAGCGCCGGGTTCTTTTGGCCCGTGCACTGCTTACCCAGCCGGATGTACTGCTGCTTGACGAACCGACCAACCATCTGGATGTCGAGAGTATTGAATGGCTAGAAAAATTTCTTATGGATCAGAATAATCTGACCTTACTGTTTATTTCACATGACCGTTCTTTTGTTGACCGGCTGGCTACCCGTATTGTCGAACTTGACCGTGGTACCCTACGCAGCTTTGAAGGAAATTATTCACGTTATCTGGACCTGAAAGCCCAACAGCTTGAAGCAGAAGAAAAACAAAATGCCCTGTTCGAGAAAAAACTGGCTGAAGAAGAAGCCTGGATTCGTCAGGGTATTAAAGCCAGACGTACCCGTAACGAAGGCCGTGTCCGCGCATTAAAGACTTTACGTGAAGAATCCAAGACACGCCGCTTCCAACAGGGCAAAGTCAATATGGGGGTACAGGAAGCTCAACGGTCTGGCAAACTGGTATTTGATATTGAGCATCTCAGTGTTTCTTATGATGACCAGGTGTTAATCAAGGATTTCTCGGCGATTGTACTGCGTGGCGACCGTATTGGTCTGGTCGGCGACAACGGTGTGGGCAAAACCACCCTGATCAAGGCAATACTCGGTGATATTCCACATCAAGGTACAGTCAAGGTCGGTACCCAGCTAGAAGTGGCTTACTTCGATCAGCTACGTAACCAGCTTGATCTGGAGAAATCAGTTTCAGAGAATGTATCCGAAGGCTCAGATTTCGTCGATGTAAATGGCCAGCGCCGTCATATTTACAGTTACCTGCAGGACTTCCTGTTTTCACCAGAGCGTGCCCGCACACCGGTTAAAGCGCTATCAGGAGGAGAGCGGAACCGCGTATTGCTGGCTAAATTACTGCTTAAACCGTCTAACCTGATTGTCATGGACGAGCCAACCAATGACCTCGATATGGTTACATTGGAGCTGCTTGAGGAAATGCTGGCTGAATATAAAGGTACGCTGCTTCTGATCAGCCATGACCGTGCCTTTATGGATAATGTCGTAACATCGACTTGGGTCTTTGATGGCAAAGGCCACATTGAAGAATATGTGGGTGGCTATCAGGATTATCTGATGCAGCGGCCAGACCAGAAAGTAGTAGACCAAAAAGCGGATGTAAAAAAAGCTCAAGCAAAAGCAGAGACCGTAACCATGCCTAAAAAGGCAAAGCTGAGTTACAAGGATCAGCGGGAACTGGAACAGCTCCCTGCCGAAATTGAGCAGCTTGAAGCGGAACAGGCTCAATTAAATGAAAAACTGGCAGATGGTTCCTGGTTTGTAACAGATGCAGATGCAGCAACACAGGCTTCACAGCGTTTGTCAGAAATTGAGGAGCTCTTGCTTGAAAAACTGGACCGCTGGACTGAGCTTGAAGCAATGTCGCAAAACGGCTAAACAAATAGCCTGAACTTGTTACCAGATACAGGTTCAGGCTTCAATTTTCAATTTGAGTTCCTGCTGTTCCAGGAGCCGCTGCTTTAATAATTCTTCATACAATTCAAAATTCTCCAGATCAAAACATACCAGTGCAACTTCCTGTACTGTTTCCGAATTTTTTAATAGTGGAATCAGAGTATCAATAGCTATGGCAGCTGCTTCCACCTTAGGAAAGCGATATACACCTGTTGAGATGTTGGGATAGGCAATGCCAGTCAGATAGTGCTGTTCAGCCAATGCAAAACTGTTTTGGTAAGCCTGCGAGAGTAGTGTACGCTCATTTGCCTTTCCCTCTTCCCATATTGGCCCGACAGTATGAATCACATACTGGGCTGGCAAGCGGCCCCCAGTTGTCATTACAGCTTCACCGACTGTGCAGCTTCCTTGGCGTGCCCTAATCTGTCTGCACTCTTCAATTATATCAGCCCCACCAGCCTGATGAATGGCACCATCTACACCATGACCTCCCAGCAGGGTACTATTGGCTGCATTTACTATGGCATCAATTCTAATTCCGGTAATATCTCCATGAATCAGACGAAACTGTTTCATGTACTGTCTCCTTCTTTATTTGAATTTTTGTTCTTTCATATTTAGCGGTAAAACACGTATGTAACCAGATAAGAAGTGCTACCAATTAAGTGTTTCAGGTAACGGACAGCGGTTTTTCTTTTCAAAAACAGTTCATGCTAAACTGTCGGCACTTTTGAGGCACAGTATTGTCAGGATTTATGAGCAAGAAGCAGCACTATACGCCAGGTGAATTTCAGTGGTCTTTTTTGTTACCACAGTATTGGGGCATTTGGCTTGCGATTGTCTTTCTGATGTTACTGGCAATACTACCTTGGGCAGTCCAGCACCGTATGGCAAAGCTTCTAGGCAATGTAGCATTTGAACGGTTGAAATCTCGTCGCAAAACTACTGTCCGTAATCTTGAAGTATGCTTTCCAGAGTGGACAGAGGAACAAGTTCAGCAGCAGGCCCGTGAGGTATTTATTGACATGATGCTGGGGGTTTTTGAAACCTTGAATGCCTGGTATAGCCCTACCTGGTTTAATGGCCGGGTGAGTATTGAAGGACTTGAACACTTAAACCAGGCACAAGCCCGACAGCAAGGCGTGTTACTGCTTGGTACCCATAGCACCTTGCTAGATGCTGGCGGTTATATTTGCTCTCAATATTTCAGTCCAGATGTGGTGTACCGCCCTCAAAATAATCCGCTTTTAGATATGCTGATTTACCGCTGCCGGGCAACCATCTATACCCATCAGATTGATCATGATGACATGCGCGGCCTCATTCGGCACCTGAAAAATGGCCGTGCGATCTGGTATAGTCCGGATCAGGATTTTGGATTAAAACAAGGCGTAATGGCGCCTTTTTTCGGAGTGCCTGCCGCTACAGTGACTGCCCATCGGCGCTTATTGAAAATTTCCAGGGCAGTTGCCATCCCCTTATATTTTTATCGTTACGGTGATATTAAGGATCCCAAGTATCGTATCTTGCTTGAGCCCGCACTTGAGCAGTTTCCAGGTGAAGACGAAGTAGCTGATGCAACCCGGGTAAATTCCATCATTGCGCAACAGCTACGGATTGCGCCTACACAGTACATGTGGTTTCATCGGCGTTTTAAAAGCCGTCCAGAAGGCTATGACAAAATTTATTGAGCTATTGAAAATAGTAATTCAACAGTGCAATGAGCCCCCTATTTAACAAGAGAATAAATATGAAAGTGATGCAACTGCTTCCAGAGCTCAATAGTGGCGGTGTAGAGCGCGGGACACTTGAAATTGCACGGGCACTGGTCAGCCAAGGTCATCAATCTCTGGTCGTGTCCAATGGTGGCCGGCTGGTAGCCCAGTTAGAAGCCGAGGGTTCTACTCACTTAACATTGCCTGTTCACAAGAAATCATTGTCCAGTTTATGGCAAATTCGTCCACTTCGAAAATTAATTATGCAGTATCAACCAGATATTGTTCATGTACGCTCGCGCGTACCGGCTTGGCTGACACACTTTGCCCTACGCGGCATACCCGCTTCACAACGTCCACATCTGATCAGTACTGTACACGGATTTTATTCAGTTAACCGTTATAGTGCGATCATGACTCAGGCAGAGAAAGTCATCGCAGTTTCCGATAGCGTGGTGCAGTACATTACTGAACATTATAAAAACTGCCCGCCTCAAGATATTGTACGGATTTACCGGGGTATCGATCCCAAAGCTTTTCCACATGGCTATCAGCCATCAGCGCAGTGGATTCATCAGGTTTTTGTAGATTATCCTCAACTTGAGCATAAATTTCTGCTCTGTCTGCCCGGACGGATTACCCGCTTGAAAGGTCATGAAGTGCTCATTGAAGTGATGGCTGCGCTTAAACCCTTTTATCCACAATTACATGCTGTCGTTGTAGGCGGTGCCGACCCAAAAAAACAGGCCTATTTAGAAGAGCTGGCTAACACTATTCAAAACAAGGGACTGGGCGATGATATTACGTTTGTCGGTCACCGTTCCGATATCCGCGAATGGCTGGCTTTCTCAGATGTAGTGTTATCACTTTCAACTCAGGCAGAAACTTTTGGTCGTACTGCTTTAGAAGCTTTATCAGTTGGAACACCAGTTATTGGCTGGAATCGCGGTGGTGTGGCTGAAATTCTGGCAAAACTTTATCCGCAGGGACTAATTCCCTCCGAAGATATGAATACTTTACTTGGCACCATTAAACAGCATATTGACCAGCCACAGCAGGTCGCACCTGTCACCTTGTTTAGCCTGAGTGATATGTGTCAGCAGACACTGGATTTATATCAGCAGGTGATCAATTCTAAAGAGCAGCAATATTGAAATACTGTAAATTAAAAGATTAATAGTATTTAATCTATCCAGTAGATTTTTAATAGGGTTGCTTAACTTTCAAATGGCTTAAACTCGATTTCAAGCTATACTCTAAAACATAAACCCGAGTTCTGCTTCCTGCAAAACTCGGGTACATGAGGTTGTGCTTTCAACTTACTTTATTCTTATAGAGTGGTTTTCCCTACCAACATCTTATCCTTGATGTATACCATCAGCATTTAACTATCCTTAAGGGATTTTCCATTCCCAGTTCCTTGTGCTGATAGACTTAGAGTAAGCTATACTTTGTTTTGCTGCTAGCCGTTTGGTGCCTAAATCGATGTAAGCAATTTCGTACACTTTTCTATGGCTTGAAAGTAGGTGTAGGTACTTGTTCTTTATAAGGCTCTACAATTTCATCTGTTAAAGTTTTTTCTTCCTGTTCAGCTTTGGCAACCCCCTGTTCGATGGCTTCTTGCGCTTCCTGCTCATCGGCTGCACTCTGCTCCAGTTCTTGCTGTGACTGCTCAAAAACGCGGCCACTTTGTAAAACGATATAAACTGGAAAGTGGTCAGAGCCGACATGACTTAGCCGCTGCATATCAACCAAAGCAAAATCAGTACTATGAAAAACATGGTCTAACGACCAGCGAAATAAAGGATAATTGGCATGAAAGGTATTTACAAAATGCCGGCCTACCCACGGGTCCAGTAAACCGCTAATACGCTGAAACAAGCGTGTTGTACGTGACCAGGCCACATCATTTAGGTCGCCCATTACAATACAGCTCTTGTCCATGTCTTTAATCTGATCACCCACAATCAGCAGTTCAGCATCACGCAAGGTTGAATCTTTGGCCTCAGTTGGACTTGGCGGTTTGGGATGTAGACAGAATAGCTGTACCGGTTGTCCTGAACGTAAACGTACAGTGGTATGGATGGAAGGAATTTCATCACTTAAAATAAATTTGACTTCAGTATCTTCAAGCTTTAAACGGCTGTACAGATGCATGCCATATAAATTATCAAGTGGTACAGCTACCCGGAAGGGATAATCTTTTTCGATTCCTGATAGTTCATTTTGCCAGGTCTGATCAGTTTCCAAGGTAAGTACTATGTCTGGCTGATATTTTTGAATCTGCTCAATCAATAGGTGATATTGAGTATTAGGGGTCAGAACGTTCGAAACGATCAGTGAAATCTGCCGTTCAGGATCCAGCTGTTCTGGTTTGACCTTTTTGACCTGTTTTTTCCAGACAAATGTATAAGGCAAAACCATTTTTAGCTGATAGGCAATCGCTGCAATCAGGCCAACAATCCAGATTTCACGCCATATAGTCCAGTCCGCCTCCCAAACCAGCATTAAAACAAGTATGACCATACCTGCTGATAATAACTGTAGCCGTGGAAAATCTGCACCACGAATCCACCATTCGTCACGGGGGATCAAGGACCAGAAGCTGAGCCAGATCACCATACCGGCCATAATTTCTATCCAGATCATATTCACACCAATAATTTATAATTTTTTGAATAAATCAAACAAGTTAGCGTTCTACTATCTGCTCTATGTAGCACAGTTATAAAATTATTCACAATATTATTTATGTAGTGCTTGAAGTTGCAAACACTTTTGTTACACTCAAACCCCCTTTAATTTTTTAACGCACCGAGGCAAAGAGACAATGAAAGTAGGTCTGGTCGGTTGGCGCGGGATGGTTGGTTCTGTCCTTATGCAACGTATGGTTGAAGAGAATGATTTTGCTCATTTTGAGCCATTCTATTTTTCTACCAGTAATGCAGGTGGTGAAGCACCTGTATTTGGTGGTAAAACTGCCCCAGCACTTATGGATGCTTCAGACATTAGCAGTCTGAAGCAGATGGATGTCATTATTACCTGTCAGGGTGGCGACTATACCTCTGAAGTCTTTCCAAAACTGAAAGCGGAAGGCTGGAAGGGTTACTGGATTGATGCGGCCTCGACCCTGCGCATGAGTGATGATGCCATTATTGTCCTAGACCCGGTCAATCTCAACGTGATTAAGGATGCGCTGGTTAAAGGTACCAAAATATTTGTAGGTGGCAACTGTACCGTTTCCCTAATGCTGATGGGCCTAGGTTCACTGTTCCAGCATAATCTGGTGGAGTGGATGAGTGCCATGACCTATCAGGCAGCTTCAGGTGCAGGTGCACAGAACATGCGTGAACTGATCACCGGCATGGGATATTTATATAATAATAGTAAAGATCTGCTCGATGATCCCAAGTCAGCTATTCTAGATATTGACCGCAAGATTGCAGACTTGCAACGTGGTGAAGGTTTCCCTTCAGCCAACTTCGGTGTGCCACTGGCCGGTTCACTAATTCCATACATCGACAAGCAGCTTGAAAATGGTCAGTCGAAAGAAGAATGGAAAGGTCAGGCCGAAACCAATAAAATTCTGGGAAATTCACAGATAGTACCTATTGACGGGCATTGTGTACGTATTGGCGCAATGCGTTGTCACTCTCAGGCTCTCACCATCAAGCTCAGAAAAGATGTACCTCTTGATGAAATTGAAGAGATGATCCGTTCTTCAAACGAGTGGGCCAAGGTGGTGCCAAATACCCGTGAAGCCTCAATGACTGATCTGACTCCAGTAGCAGTTACAGGTACTTTATCTGTGCCAGTAGGTCGACTGCGTAAACTGAATATGGGTAAAGAATATTTAGGTGCTTTTACTGTAGGTGACCAGTTACTTTGGGGAGCTGCCGAACCTTTGCGTCGTATGCTTCGCATTTTAATTGACTATAAAAATGTTTAATTAATTTTAAGTATTTTAATAAATAGAACCGGTCGACCATGGCCGGTTTTTTGTAATTGTAGTTTGAATAATTTCCACTGCCTTTATGGCAAGATCATGTATACTTTTTGTGTTTGCATTGTTTTCAAGCTCCAGATCAAGATGACTGTTTATAAGAAATTAAAAATTGCTGTCCTAGCCATCATGACATCGCAAACAGCTTCTGCGATCATCATTGAACCAATTCAAGTGCAGTCCGCACCTGGAGAGCTTCTGTATGCAGAAATGGCTTTCAGCCAAGCCGATACAGATGAAAACATGCAGGTCAGCCTTGCCAGCCCAGAAGATCTGGCGAGCTTGGGAATTCAGCATCAGCCACCGGGTCATCTTAATTTTTTTAACCGTCGTAACGGTCAGGGCACTGGTGTCATCGTGATTACCTCTTCTCGCCCTCTCACCAGTTCCGAACTGAACATTGTGGTTAAGGTTAAAGAAGGAAATGCTACCCGGCTACAGCACATAAAAACCACACTTAAACCCAGCCAGACAGTGCCATTGCGAGCCTCGGTTAATGAAAAACCGCTTGTGCCTGTCATGGTTACTGAAAAAGATATTGCCCTGAATTTGCCAGAGAGTACGGCGTATCAGGTCACCCAGCAGAAAAGCCGTAGCCCGCTCCCTGGCAAGCAGGACCGGCCATTGTTAATCAATAACAGCCGTCCCCCTGCATTAAGTGGTTCGGCTATTTCTATCGTTCAGCAGCCAAGTTCGGTTGCATCTTCTATCGTACAGCCAAAAGATACACTTCATAGACAAGAGCAGGCACTGAGAAATAAAACGCAGCTTTCCGCTACACCTAATACAAGGCCTAGCACAACAGCTTCTGCCAGACCGAACCCCACTACGCAGTCTGCATTAACAGCAAAAACAGGATCTAGCGCCAAGAAAACTGCTGAACCCCAACAACGGAAATTAGCTGTAAAACCAGCAATCACTTCTACTACCAGTAGCAGGGCTCCGGTAGAACAGCCCCATACTTATGTAGTTCGAAATAATGAGTCACTCTGGACTATTGCATCACAGGTTGCAGCCCAAACCCAACAGCCTGTTACAAACGTAATGCAGCAAATCAAGGAAGCGAATCAGCATGCATTTATTCAGGGAGACGTGAACCGGTTACGTCGTGGTGCAGTTTTAAATTTAAATGCTCAACCTGTGATGACACAGAATAAATCTCGTCCCAAAGCTGTTTCTCCTTCTTATTCACCTAAGACAAAATACCGTTTAAATGAAGCAGAAATGAGCTTGGTCGCTGAAAGTACAAAAAATACAGCTCAAGGAAATGCTAAAAGAAATAACGACCAGTCCATGAGCAGTGCGGATTTAGTATTAAAAGTTATGACAGCTCGTGAAAAAACCGTTAAATTACAGAAGAACGTAACGCAGCTGGATCTGGCATTACAGAAAAAGGATCATAAGATCCAATTATTAAATGCCCGGCTGGCGCAGCTCGAACAGCAACTCAAAGCACAGCAGACAAAAAAATAGGTCAAGACGCAGTTAAAAAGATTTTAATCAGAAATCAGCTGCCATGATGGTTCAGTATTAAGGGGTTTAAATTATGTTGTTGTATGTGATTCCATTTGTCCTGCTCTTGGTCATCGCAATTTTTCTTAAAAAACTTGAAGCTGCCCAGCAGGATGACAGTTCTGCAACAAAAGGAAGTTCACGGAAAAAAGCGTCTAAAAAAGTTGCAAAAACCAAAGCAGTTAAAACTACTCACAAGCGTAAAGCGGCTCGCATTGTAGAAGATCCGATAGCAACTCAACAAAAAACGTCCACCCCTATTCCTGCTGATGTTCATCGTAAAATTGAGAATCTGATTGAACAGCGTAATTACTTTTCTGCTGAAGCACAGATTAATCAGGCACTGAACCGTGATAACACTCAGCATGAATTATATTTATTATTACTTAAAATTCATCTAGACCAAAAAGATGAATTTGCTATAAATCAGCTGATTCAGCATCTTCACTCTTTGGGATTAGAGGAAATTGCCAGACAGGCAGAACAGAAGTATCAAGCTTATAATCAGCAACAGCAACCTGATGCGATCGAGTTCGCTGTAACAGATGTTCCTGAACCTGCTCCTGTCACTCCATCACAGCCACATGCACACAATAGTGCTGATTTTGATGCTCTGGTACAGCAAGCCCCAGTAAATATTCCCGTTTTAACGCCTTCATTTGATGAGTTACAGGCAGAACCAGTCCCATCTGTACAACCTAAAGAAGCTGTAGTTGAACTTGCGCCCTTAGAGTTTAATTTCGGTGAAATCAAGACAAAACCAACAGAACCCGAACAGCCGCCACAAGCCACTGTCCTTGATCAAGATAGAACTGTTGATTTTTCTCTCCCACTTGAGAGTCAAGAAGAGCGATCTACAGACAAGACAGCTCTTGCTCAGGAGCAAAGTCAAAACCAGTCCGTACCACTTGCGCTGGACTTCAATTTTGGTGAGCTTCATCTGAGTCCTCAAGAGGAAGAGAAACCTGAAAGTGTCAAACCGGTAACTCTTGATTTTGAAACGGTTCCGTCAGCAACCCATGCTCCAGCATCCGGTTTAGATTTCAAACTTGAACCCGTTGAAATTTCGACTGAACCTGCCCTGTCTGAGCCACAAGTTTCATCTGTTCATGCTTCTGAGACATCAGCTGTAGTTTCAACAACTGATATTCACCAGAATGATCCTCTGGTTCAGGCATTTCCCGAATTGGCACAGATCAATGCCATTAATTTGGATATGGAATTGGCGCAGCGCTATGTCGAGTTGGGCGCCTATGAGTCTGCACGTCATCTGCTTAGCCAGAATCAGGACCAGTTCAATCCTGAACAGCAAGAACAGTCAAAAAAAATACTCAATCAAATAGCTTCTTGAGTGTGTTCAATTTAGTATAGGGCAGTCATATGACTGCCTTTTTTTATGATGAAAAAGATTGCTTTACTTTATATGGGAGGAACTTTCGGCTGTGTAGGTGAGCCATTGACGCCCATGCCGGAAACAGAATTTCTCCCTAAACTGCAAAATACTCTTCCTGCCAAGTATCAGGTCGACTGTCTTGCTGCACCCGTAATTAAAGATAGTAGTGCCTGCAGTGCTGCTGACTGGCTTTTGCTTGTACAGTATATACAGCAGCTTAAAGTACGCTACACTTACTTTGTGGTGATCCATGGTACAGATACGTTAAGTTATGCTGCAGCATTGCTGGCACGTTTTTTAGGCCAGTCTTGCCATGTAATATTAACAGGTAGCCAGTATCCGTTGCTTGATATCCAAGGCAATGTCCCCCGGGTATTTACAGATGCTGCCGATAATCTATATTTTGCCTTGGAACAGGTTTCCCGTAAACCGGCCGGAGTCTATCTGGCATTTCACCAACAGGTTTTTCATGCCCAGTCTGTCATGAAAATGCATACTACCGAGCTGGATGCTTTTAAAGGAATAGAGGCTGGCCAGGATTTCCCTGTTTATAAGGAAGAGATTTCCGTCCAGGATAATATAATTGAACAGGCGAAGAGTTTTAACCTGATCAGCTGGCAACTTCAGCCTCAACCTGTAGAACATCTCATCAAGAATTTGGGCTTATTACAAGATGAACCTCCACACTTTTTAATTCTACAAGGTTTTGGCACAGGAAATCTGGCAGTTAACCAAGCTGTTATCGAATGCTTGCAAGAATTTCAGCATAAGGGCTGCTTACCTGTTCTGGCTACTCAGGTTCCTTTTGGCAGCATGGATCAACGCTATGCAGTCAGTAGCTGGGTTAAACAAGCCAATATTTTAGTCAATAACACATATAGCAATGCAGATCTTTATGCAAAAGCCCTGCAAATCTATTTAAAATATCCATCTTGCGAGCAACGGTATCAGGGCTGGTCTACGCAGCCTTAAAAGAGGAACAGTATGCAACGTTATGCAGTCGGTATAGAGTTTTGCGGCATTCGCTATCGGGGCTGGCAAACTCAGCAGGCCGGTGTCCCGAGTGTGCAAGAAACTCTGGAGCGGGTTTTAAGTAAAATTGCCGATGAAAAAATTATTCTGCATGGTGCCGGGCGTACTGATGCTGGTGTACATGCCACTAATATGGTTGCACACTTTGATACCCATGCCATTCGCACGGAACGCGGCTGGATGATGGGTTCAAACAGCCAGTTACCAAAAGATATTGCACTACAGTGGTTACACCCCATGGGTGAAGATTTTCATGCCCGATTCAAGGCCTGTGCCCGCCGCTATCGTTATGTCATTTACAATGCCCCATATCGGCCTGCCTTACTGCATAAACAGGTGACTCATGTTTATCAGCAGCTTGATATTGAAAAGATGAAGAAAGCTGCAAAAAAGTTTCGTGGTGTACATAATTTTGAAAGCTTTCGTGCTGCTGCCTGCCAGTCTAACCAGCCGATACGTGATGTAACTCACTGCGAGCTGTTCGAGCACGGACGTTATCTGGTCCTAGATATACAGGCCAATGGTTTTCTGCATCATATGGTCAGAAATATTGTAGGTTGTTTGCTAGAAGTCGGACAAGGCATGTATGACATTGACCATATTGATAGTATTTTTGCAGCAGAAGACCGCCGTGCTGCAGGTATGACCGCCCCTGCAGATGGACTGTATTTTATTCAGGCTTATTATCCCGAGCAGTTTGCATTACCGCAATTACCACTTGGCCCACATTGGCTTAACTTGCCAGAATAGAAAATGCCGGTCTCAGACCGGCATTTTTTTAACGCTGTTTACGTTTTCGGTACTCTACCGGCGTTTCATTGGTCCAGCGCTTAAAAGCCCGATAAAAGGTACTCGGTTCAGAAAAGCCTGTCAGATATACAATGCGTTCTACACTTTCACTGGTATTGGCAAGAAGCTTTTTTGCCAGTCGGCAACGGTAATCAGAGAGTATTTGCTGAAAACTGGTATTAGCTTCACTCAGTTGGGTGCGTAGGCGTCGAGGCGTGATATTCAACTGGGCAGCTACAGTTTCCAAGGTTGTTTCACCACTTTCTAGTGTAGAGCCGATCGCACGCCGCACTTCTCCGACCAGGTCATAACGCGCCAGTTCCTGCAATTTTTCCAGTGCCAGCTGTTCATGTAGCTGTAATAATTCCGGCTCGGCCTGCCATAAGGGATAATCTAGAATAGAGGGGTCAAAATACAGGCGGGGTTCTTTCTGGCCCAGACTGACTGGACAACCGTAAACCCTCAGGTATTCATCTGGCGATGCGCCTTCACTAAAATTAAAATCAATGAAGATCGGGGTGAAATTCCCCTCGGTAATAAATTTGAAGAAGCGTAGCACGCCTGACATCGCACACTCAGAAAAATGGCGGTTAACCAGATTATCAGGAGAAGCTACTGATCCGTTTGTTAAATAGCAGCTGTCTTCTTCTATGATAAGTTTAGCATGGAAAGCATCACTGATCAGACGCTGATAAGCCAAAGCCCGTTTCAGGCCTTCGCCAAAATTATCACTACTAATAAAGAGATGTTCAATTACCTGGCCCCGATATAACGGCAGATGTTCACCTAGATGTAACCCGATATCAGCGTCTTTACTGACTTCTTCAGCTGCTGTCCAGAAAGCATGTTGTGCACTTAAAGGTGTACGTGCATTGATTTCAACCTGATTCAGTGCAACGCCTGCTTTTGTTAATATTTCTTCGGTTGGTAATCCCGCACGACGAATCGCTTGATAGCCAAATCGCAACACAACCGATGCATCAGTTAGCTGACCCACGCAATACCCTTCCTTGTATGTTATTCATTTATACTTAAAACATTAATTTTAGATTAACTGTGATTGGCCGAACTGACAACTCTATTCAGGTATTTTTTGTTGAAAATATTTATGAAATGACTTCGCTTAATTTACTAGCAGCTGGAACCTCGACAGGCCTGATGTGTCTTGTGTTTGACACAAAAATTGGCTATAATTTGCGCCTTTCCAATTTGATCATCAGGTAGGCTATGGCCAATAAAGAGGAACTCATTGAGTTCGAAGGCGTTGTCACCGAAACGCTTCCTAATACTATGTTCCGTGTCCGTTTAGAGAATGGTCATGAAGTGATTGCACATATTTCTGGCAAAATGCGCAAGCACTATATTCGTATTTTGACTGGCGACAGCGTTAAAGTTGAAATGACGCCTTATGACTTAACTAAAGGCCGTATTACTTATCGTGCCCGCTAAGTCTGAGTAAATATAAAAAGCCACCTCTATTTTGTGGCTTTTTTTATACCTGTTTTTATATTTTATAAATTACCTATCCGAATTTCTTTATAGATTCCTGTATTTGATCCCGCCTTTTATCGTGTTTTACTGTTCTATAACGCTTTATGGTTTTTAAAAATCTTAAGCTTGATACTGTTTTCTGATTTATAGGTTAGATCATGAACAGTTTAAAACTTGTTTTCCTAGGTCTGGGCTTTACCGGTTTATTGACTGCCTGCACCACAACCTATCAGGCACAGCCAAATCTCGATACTTATCTGGAACAGTTTATTGGGCAATCTGCTGAACAGATTAAAGCCAAGATTAATCTGCCAGCTTTAGGCTATGAGCTTAAAGGTTCACCAGTGCAGACTACAAACCAGCTCAGCTATACGATTTTGCGACCCCTTGCTGTACCTATTCCGTCTGGCCTGCAATCTGTAGGCACAGGTGGAGCTGTCATTGCCCCCCCTACCAGTTTAGGTGCCAACTCTTATGAAATTGATATGTATTGTCAGATCAGTTTTATTCTTCAAAATAATATTGCCAAAGATGTGCAATATCGTGGCCGTTCCTGTTAGCTCATCCTATAACTAAAATAAAAAACGCAGCATAAGCTGCGTTCTTTATTTCTTTTTTAAATTAGCCGAGTGCCTGCACTACTGCCTGGCCCATTTCAGCAGTTCCGATTTTCTGCATGCCTTGTGACATGATGTCTGCAGTACGCAAGCCCTGGTCTAATACCTGGCCTACTGCATCTTCAATCGCTTGAGCTGCAGTTTCTTCACGGAAAGTATAGCGCAGCATCATGGCAACCGACAAAATAGTGGCTAGCGGATTGGCAATATTCTGGCCGGCAATATCAGGTGCTGAACCATGACAAGGTTCATACATACCTTTACCATGTTCATCCAGTGAGGCAGATGGCAGCATTCCAATCGAACCGGTCAGCATTGCAGCTTCATCAGAGAGAATATCCCCAAACAGGTTACCGGTTACGATGACATCAAACTGTTTTGGCGCACGTACCAGCTGCATGGCTGCATTGTCGACATACATATGTGATAATTGGACCTCTGGATACTGCTCCGCCTGAAATGCAGTTATTGTCTGCTTCCAGAGTTCAGTGACTTCAAGTACATTGGCTTTATCAACCGAGCAGACTTTTCCACCACGCAGTCCAGCAATCTCAAAAGCGACTTTAGCTATTCGCTTGATCTCAGATTCGCTGTATACATCGGTGTTATAACCCTGCTTTTCACCATTTTCCAGTTCCCGGATTCCGCGTGGCTGGCCAAAATAGATTCCACCCGTTAACTCACGTACGATCAGGATATCCAGTCCAGCTACAATTTCAGGCTTTAAACTTGAAGCATCTGCCAGCTGGGGATATAAAATTGCCGGACGCAGATTAGCAAACAGATTCAACTCGCTACGAATTTTAAGAAGACCACGCTCAGGACGGATTGAACGTTCAATCGTATCCCATTTAGGTCCACCTACAGCCCCAAGCAGAATCGCATCTGCCTTTTTTGCCTGCTGACTGGTAACTTCAGGGTAGGGTTCACCATGTGCATCAATTGCGGCCCCGCCCAACAGTCCCTGTTCCCAGCTCAAGTCCAAACTAAATTTTTCATTCACACGGTGAAGGACCTGTTCTGCTGCTGCAATAATTTCAGGTCCGATGCCGTCGCCAGCTAAAATGAGGATGTGTTTGGACATATGCATTTCCATAATTTTAAAACCAGCGTATATCTACAGCTGATGAGCGATTAAAGTTTCTTTTCCACAAACTCGCCCAAACCCGTCAATACATTATAAGGACGGCAGAACCGGCGAATCGTGCGTTTTTCCTGTTGCAGATCGACACAGAGCGGATCAGGTGCTGAAACATTTAGCAAGCTTCCGGTTCTGCTTGAACGATCACGAAACATGTGAAAGGTGTAGCGCTGATTAGCCTTGAACTGATGAATAACATGCAGTTTTTCAGCCCGATCCTGCGATATAGGATAAAAACGGATTACCACTTCATACTGTTTGGCTGGAACTGACAGGTACAACGGATTCGGCTGGCTGAGGGAACTGCCCTGCAAACGTACAATTCCTTCACGGATTGCTTCCGAATTTACCCGATGTGTTAAGGGATCAACGATTTGAATATCATTAATCCGCTCAAATTCACAGTTTTCTGTTCCTGAACAGTAAATCAGCGCATTCGTCTGAGATTCTGGTTTTTCCGCATATTTAATACGGACAGTGTCTACCGCGTTCTGAGTACTTTGACATGCACTAAGTAACACGCCACATAAACTGATAATAACACTATGGCCGAATATCCTGTTCATCGTCCGAGCCCAACCTCATATATAGAGAAACTATAAATATTTTTATAGTCAAACATGTTAGCAAGACTTGGGCTCCTGCGCTACGCCTAAATGTCGAGCTTAACCTTGAATAGTATTGAAAACCCATGGACGCGTCTTTTGGATTTTCGCTTCATATTCACGGATTAAATCTGCATCCTGTAAGGTCAGACCGATATCATCAAAACCGTTTAACAGACAATGCTTGCGAAACGGGTCAACCTCAAAACTGAAGCTTTGACCATCAGGTGTACGCACCTGCTGAGCGGCCAAGTCTACTGTGAGCTGATAGCCTTCATGGGTATTTACTTCCTGAAATAACTGATCGACCACTGACTCGGGTAAAATGACCGGCAGCATGCCATTTTTAAAACAGTTATTAAAGAAAATATCAGCAAAGCTTGGCGCAATAACGGTACGGAAGCCGTATTCATTTAGCGCCCAAGGTGCGTGCTCACGGCTGGAGCCACAACCAAAGTTCTGACGTGCCAACAAAATATTGGCATCCTGATAACGTGGCTGGTTCAAGACAAAATCCGGATTGATCGGACGGACTGAATTATCCTGACCCGGATAGCCTTCATCCAGATAACGTAATTCATCAAACAGGTTATCGCCAAAACCGGTCCGTTTGATGGACTTTAAAAACTGCTTTGGAATGATCAGATCAGTATCGACATTCGCACGATCTAATGGCGCAACGATTCCCTGTTCAACAGTATATGCTTTCATGGTGTGCTCCTTAGAAAGAACGAACATCAACAAAATGACCGGCAATTGCCGCAGCAGCTGCCATCGCTGGACTTACCAGATGAGTACGTCCACCATTGCCCTGACGGCCTTCAAAGTTACGGTTAGAAGTAGAAGCACAGTGTTCGCCTGGCTGTAACTTGTCTGCATTCATAGCCAAGCACATGGAACAGCCCGGTTCACGCCATTCGAAACCTGCTTCAATAAAGATTCTATCAAGACCTTCGGCCTCAGCCTGCTGTTTTACCAAACCGGAACCCGGCACCACCATCGCCTGTTTGATACTTGATGCCACCTGTCGGCCTTTAATGACTTCTGCCGCTGCACGGATATCTTCAATACGGGAGTTAGTACATGAACCAATAAAAACACGGTCCAGCTGGATTTCAGCCAAAGACTGTCCGCCATTTAAGCCCATATACTGGTAAGCACGGGTCCAGTCATTGCGTTGTACATCATCTTTAGCCTGTTCTAACGTAGGTACAGCCTGCGATACAGGAATAACCATTTCAGGTGAAGTACCCCATGAGACCTGTGGTTCGATCTCTTCACCCTGCAATACAACTACCGTATCAAATATTGCATCACTATCCGAATGCAGGGTATTCCAGTAAGCCACAGCCTGATCCCACTCTGTACCTTGCGGGGCATAATTACGGCCTTTGACGTATTCAATGGTTTTTTCATCGACTGCGACCATACCTACACGTGCACCAGCCTCAATTGCCATATTGCACACGGTCATGCGGCCTTCTATCGACATGTCACGGAAAACCTGACCACCAAATTCAATGGCATAGCCTGTGCCACCTGCGGTACCAATCTTGCCAATAATTGCCAGGACTACATCTTTTGGCGTGACATCCTGACCAAGCTGGCCATCGACACGAACCAGCATATTTTTCATTTTTTTCTGGACCAGACACTGGGTTGCCAGCACATGTTCAACTTCTGATGTACCAATCCCGTGAGCCAGACAGCCAAATGCTCCATGAGTTGCAGTATGTGAGTCGCCACAGACTACTGTCATACCTGGTAAGGTTAGGCCCTGCTCCGGCCCAACCACATGTACAATTCCCTGACGGATATCATTAATACCAAATTCTACAATATTAAATGTCTTGCAGTTGTCATCTAGGGTTTGCACCTGAATTCGTGAGGTTTCATCTGCGATACCGGCAATGCCCTGTGCCCGCTCTGCCTTGGAGGTAGGTACATTATGGTCAGGTGTTGCAACATTGGCACTTAAGCGCCAAGGTTGACGGCCTGCTAGCTGTAATCCCTCAAAAGCCTGCGGAGATGTCACTTCATGCAATAAATGACGGTCGATATAGAGTAGACATGAACCATCATCCCGCTGGGAAACCAAGTGATCATCCCATAATTTGTCATATAATGTTTTTGCTGCTGATTGATTGCCTGCCATGTCGACGTGCTCCAAGGACTGGGTATTTCCTAAATTATTTTAAATTATAATCGCTATTTTACATAAATCTAATTTATCATTTTTATTAATTATTAAACTTTTTGGAATTTAAAAAATTTTATTCATTAGAAATAATTTAAAATCGGATTTGCTTTATTATTTCTTAAATTTTATAAATAATACTGAATATATAAAAAATCCTTATAGGATAGAGTATCCACATGAATCTTGCCGCCTTCGAAGCTTTTGTCAAGGTAATGGAAACTGGTTCCATTTCCCAAGCTGCCGAGCAACTATTTATCACCCAGCCTGCGGTGACCAAACGTATCCACAGTCTGGAGGATTACTTCGGAGTTAAACTTTTTGAATCTGCGGGACGAGGTGTACAGGCGACTCATGCGGCCCACTCTCTCTTGCCTAAAGTCAAAAACTGGTTAAATGAGCTAGGTGATATCCACCATACTTTGAGTCATGAACAAAGTCAGGTTCAGGGACGCCTAAAAATTGGCACCAGTCATCACATCGGACTGCATCACTTACCCCATCATTTGAAGAAATATGTACAACAATTTCCAGATGTGACACTGGATGTACATTTTGTTGACTCTGAACAGGCACACGAACAGGTGCTTGCGGGCGATCTGGAATTGGCATTTTTAACCTTGCCGCCACAGGGAGATAGTCGTCTGAATTACAGTACCATCTGGAATGATCCTTTGGTTTTTGTAGCCGCACCTTTTCACCCACTCGCCCAGCGCAGTAACTTAAAGCTGGAAGACCTGATCGCCTATCCGAGCCTGCTACCTTCAATTCAGACCTATACCAGCCAGATTACGCTTGCGGAATTTGAAAAGAAGGGATTAAAACCCAAAATCACAATGAGCAATAATCCTTTAGAATCAATCCGCATGCTGGTTTCAATCGGTCTAGGTTGGTCCGTCCTGCCACAAAATCTGATTAATCAGGATTTACAACGCCTGAATATTCCGCTGGAAATGAGCCGTAAACTGGGTCTGGTATGGCACCCGGGGCGCAGCCAGTCCAGAGCCATGCTGGAACTGATCGACATGATGGATACAGAAATAAAAATATAGCACCTCGAAGTGCTATATTTTGAAACCGGATATACAGCTTAGATTGACCAGTCCTGAATTTCCCATCCCTGTGCCTCGGCCAAGGCCTGCAAGCGCTCATCCGGATTGACTGCAATAGCATGGCTTGCATATTCGAGCAAGAACCGGTCATTAATTGAGTCCGAATAAGCCCACGATTCGGTTACTGTACGGCCATTTAACCATTGTTCCAGACGAGCCAGCTTACCCTTCTGGTAACATGCTATTCCAGTTACCTTGCCAGTATACCGATGATCAATTAGTTCTGCATTGGTGGCAATAATCTCGGTAATACCGAATTCACGGAAAATAGGCGCAGTAATGAAGTCTGAAGTTGCGGTAATCCCGACAATTTCATGACCCAATACCTGATGTTTTTTGACAGTTTCAAACCCTTGAGGCCGCATTTGTGCACGAATAACTTTTTGCATAAATCGTTCATGCAATTCGGTCAGGTAAGGTAAATCATGTTTGGTCAAAAACTCAAAAACAAATTCATTGTAAGCAATCGGGTCCAGCTGACCAGCTTTATAGTCTTCATAGAAGCTGTCATTGATCTGACGGTGACGTACCGGATCGACCAGTTCCTCATTGACCAGAAATTCTCCCCAAGAATGGTCAGAATCGGTGTTAAGGAGCGTATGGTCCAGATCAAATAAAGCCAATTTCATAAAAATTCTCGTTAAAACTGAAATTTAAAGCAAAAAAATGTAAATCTATCTCCGCTAGTCGATAGAAATTCGTTAAGATCATAGCAATTTTTAACATTTTACTTTGATCTTTTTTCGAGCTGGATGCAGTTATTTATCATCCCCGATTTCAAAGTTAAGCCAATAGATAAATTTAGGTAGCCAAATGATCGACTCAGAAGGTTTCCGACCGAATGTCGGGATCATTTTGGCAAACGATGATGGACAGGTGTTATGGGCAAAACGCATTGGACACAATGCATGGCAATTTCCACAAGGAGGGATCCAGTTTGGAGAAACCCCTGAGCAGGCACTTTATCGTGAACTGAGAGAAGAAGTCGGCTTATTGCCTGAACACGTTGAAATTATTGCGCAGACTAAAGGCTGGCTGCGTTATCGTTTGCCACACCGTTACATCCGCTCCGATTCAGAGCCTGTATGTATCGGACAAAAGCAGAAGTGGTTTTTATTAAAACTAGTGGCCTCTTCCGAGCATATCCAGCTGGACCTGTCTAATCCGCCAGAATTCGACCAGTGGCAATGGGTCAGTTACTGGTATCCGCTCGGACAGGTGGTAAACTTTAAACGGGATGTTTACCGTAGGGCCATGATGGAATTGTGTATGCAGTTACCACAGCAGCCATCCTGAAAATTCAGCATTTTCGCGAATGATTTTTGTCAGGGCTGCTGTTATAAAGAGTAAACAGATTTAAAAATATTTGGAGCATTCATCCATGTCAAACATGCAGCTGGACACCCTAAGACGTATTGTGCAGGAAATCAATGCGTCGGTCAGTCTGCATGAGTCCTTGGAAATTATGGTGAACCGGGTGGCCGAGGCCATGAATGTGGATGTGTGTTCGGTTTATCTGCTAGATGAACGCAATCAGCGTTATCTGCTTATGGCTTCAAAAGGTTTAAAGCCAGAATCTGTCGGGAATGTTTCGTTACAGGTAGGTGAAGGCCTGGTTGGGCTGGTCGGTCAACGTGAGGAAATCGTCAACCTCGACAATGCCCCTAAACATGAACGATTTTTATATTTGCCAGAAACTGGTGAGGAAATCTATAACTCCTTTTTAGGCGTGCCGGTCATGTATCGCCGTAAGGTGATGGGTGTGCTGGTCGTACAAAACCGCGAATCACAGGATTTCAGTGAAGCGGCTGAGTCTTTTCTAGTCACGCTGTGTGCACAGCTCTCCGGCGTTATTGCTCATGCCCATGCTGTAGGCAATATTGATGTCTTTCGAAAATTCAATAACTCTACCACTTATAAAACCTTTCAAGGCGTTTCAGGTGCAGGTGGAATCGCCTTAGGCCGTGCAATCATTTTATATCCTCCGGCTGATTTGGCTGCCGTGCCTGACCGTGAAGCAGAAGATATTAGCGATGAGCTGAATTTACTTGATCAGGCGGTACAGTCAGTGCGTACTGAAATCAAGGCACTGGATGAGAAAATGCAGGATTCTCTGATTTCTGATGAACGGGCGCTGTTTAGTGTCTTTTTACGGATGCTGGATGAAAATGCTTTGCCGGCCGAGATTAAAGAGTTGATTCGAAATGGCAGCTGGGCACAGGGCGCTGTCCGCCGGGTAATTGATAAACATATTAATCTGTTCTCCCTGATGGAAGATGATTATCTGCGTGAACGGGTGGCAGACTTAAAAGATTTAGGCCGACGTATTCTGGCTTATTTGCAGGAGGCTGAGTCTGGTCACCGTGAACTAAGTGCTGACAGTATTTTAATTGGTGAAGAAATCAGTACGGCGGCACTGGTAGAGCTACCTGTCGATAAAATTGCTGCGATTGTCACCTCTGAAGGCGCAACCAACTCACATATGGTGATTGTAGCGCGGGCATTAGGTATTCCGACTGTTGTCGGTGTAACCGAATTACCCGTTAATACGCTTGATGATGTCGAGATGATTGTAGATGCCTATCAAGGCCGGGTTTTTATTAATCCGCCACGGCGCCTGCGTCAGCGCTATAAAGATGTGCAAAAAGAAGAAGAGCAGATCGCCAAGGATTTAAAACAGTATGAGACTCGTGATGCGATCACGCCAGATGGACATGTGGTTCCGCTTTACGTCAATACTGGTTTAATGATCGATGTGGTCCGTGGTGTTCAACGCGGCGCCAAAGGTGTAGGCCTGTACCGCTCTGAAATTCCGTTTATGCTGCGTGACCGTTTTCCGGGTGAAGAAGAACAGCGTGCAATTTACCGCCAGCAGCTGAGCCACTTTGCCAATAAACCGGTAGTAATGCGTACGCTTGACATTGGTGCAGATAAAGATCTGCCATATTTTTCAATTGAAGAAGAAAATTCGGCGCTCGGCTGGCGTGGTCTGCGTTTTACATTAGACCATCCGGAAATTTTTTCCTCACAGATTCGTGCCATGCTCAAAGCCAGCATTGGGCTCAACAACCTGCATATTTTGCTGCCTATGGTAACCAGTGTCAGTGAAGTAGAAGAAGTGCTTTACCTGCTAGAACGGGACTGGGTCGCGGTTCAGGAAGAAGAGCAGGTCAAGATCACTAAACCGAAAATTGGAATCATGGTGGAAGTACCGAGTGTACTGTTACAGATTGATGAATTCGCCGATCTGGTAGATTTCTTTTCAGTGGGTTCGAATGACCTGACTCAATATTTGCTGGCAGTTGACCGTAATAATCCTCGGGTCGCCAATGTCTATTCACATTTTCATCCTTCAGTACTGCGAGCCCTCTACCGCTTGGTGGGAGAATGCCGGAAATATAACAAACCTATCAGTATTTGTGGAGAAATGGCAGGCGATCCACTTTCGGCAGTACTGTTAATGGCAATGGGCTTTAATACTCTTTCCATGAGTTCAAGTAATATTTTACGGGTACGAAAAGCAATCTGTCATACACCGTTTAGTGATGCTGAACAGTTACTGGAAGAAGTATTGAGAATGAATAATCCGCTGGTCGTAAAAAGCTGGCTTGAGCATTACTTTAAAACGCATGGCCTGACTGATATGGTGAAATCTAGCCGTCTAGTGGTATAAACGTCAGATTAACTTAAGCTGCAAAGCTGAAACAGGAAGGGCGATAATCATCAGAATATCGCCCTTGCTTATGTTTGCTATAACCGCGTTTTGCATTTTTTTTGCGGTCTGTAAATACATGACTGCGGTTGACTTCATGCATATGTTTAGCAACAAAGTTATGAATCATAACTTCTGGCTGCTTCTTGCTTTTTGCCATAGTGTTTACCTATTAGGTCAGATTAATTCAGAGTATTATTTTTACACAGAGCCTGTGCCAGCAGATTATCGCCTATTTTACTCTGCTGGCAAGAGATATTGATGGGGGCAGTATATATTTTTTAAAGTCACACTACTCTCTCATCAAGATGCTTTTTTATACCCTTAAAATTATAGAAACTTTAAGCAGGAAATGCTCGTTCCAGTACACGCTGCATATCAACTAAATGGAGATCGATCAGTCCTGTAACCCGACCATGAAATGCCGTATAGCGAGTCTGGATAAAGGCATTTGCTACAAAATCTGGAGCATATTTTTTCAATAGTACTGCTTGTGCCAGAATGACCAGGCGACTCACTAAAGTCCGTGCCATAAATTGTAGCTGATCTGGACTTTGTGCGAAAAGCTGTAGCAACTGCTGTAATTCCTGTCGTAACAATGGTTCATCCTGAATAGTTCCGGCAAATGAATGTATTAAAATCTCTATAGATTCGCGGTCACGCTGTACCGCACGTAATACATCCAGGCACATTACATTGCCTGAACCTTCCCAGATTGAGTTTACCGGTGCTTCCCTGAAAATACGTGCCATGATTCCGGTTTCGACGTAGCCATTGCCTCCAAAAACCTCCATTGTTTCGCCACTCAGTTCCACCACTCTTTTACAGATCCAGAATTTTGCAGCTGGCGTCATCAGACGTTGCCAGGCTTTAGACAGCGGATCATCTTGCTGGTAGCAGGAAGCCAGATGCATAGCTAACTGCACTGCTGCTTCAGATTCCAATGCCAGATCGGTCAGTACTGATTGCATGAGAGGCTGTGCTGCCAGAGGTTTACCAAAAGCCTGACGCTGCCGGGTATAGGCTAGACACTGAACCAGTGCCTGACGCAACATGGCACTACTGCCTACTACACAGGTCAGCCGGGTATATGCGGCCATTTCAATAATAGTCGGAATCCCTCTGCCCGCCTCACCCAGCATGATTCCCCAAGCCTCCTGAAATTCGACTTCACTACTGGAATTACTGCGGTTACCCACCTTATCTTTTAAGCGCTGCACATGAATACTGTTTTTGCGGCCATCCTCCAGCCAGCGCGGCACAAAGAAACAGGCCAAACCATCTTGTTCGGTATTGGCGACCACCAGATGTGCATCACACATCGGCGCTGAAAAAAACCATTTATGACCGGTAATCAGATAACCCTGCCCACGTCCGTACTGTCCGACTGGTACTGCTTTGGTCTGGTTGGCACGCACATCGGAACCACCTTGTTTTTCAGTCATGCCCATGCCTAACCAGATTGATTTTTTCTGGCTTATGGGCAGGTCGCGCGCATCATAATGCTGCGACAGTAATTTATCACCCAGCTGTTGCCATAGTACCGATTCACGCTGTAGTAAGGGAATACTGCCAAGTGTCATGGCAGTTGGACACAGACTACCGCATTCGATCTGCCCATTTAAATAAAAACGTGCTGCCCAGTTCAGCCAGCCTTGTGCATCATCTGGTTTAATAAAAGGATAGGCATGGACTTCATAGCTGCGGTTGAGTGCCATCCACTGATGCCAAGCCGGATGAAACTCAACTACATCACAGCGCCGGCCACGTGCATCAAACGCCTTAAGCTCAGGTGTATAGCGGTTAGCCTGTTCGGCATACTGATAATATTCGGCAGAACCGGCTATCGCACCTAACTGGCTTAGCCTGACCTGATCTTGACTTTGATGGCGTTGCAATATTTCCTGTAATACCGGATCGGTATCAAACAGGTTATAGTCTTGAAGTTCATCAAACTGATTCTGGATTTGATGAGTCGCCCATGTATTCATTCTTCTTTCCATATAGTCATTCTTATCTTTCTTCAGTATAAAAGAATCAGCTCTATATAGTGTTCGGTTTCTCCTATATGAAAACACCAGCCTTTAAAGCTCGCCGCAAACCGCAACAGTCACGTGCGCGCATGACTCAGGCCGCCTTACTAGAAAGCTTTGTTCGGCTTTTAGATACTCAAGATTACCCTGATATCACTATTCGGGATATTACCGAGCTGGCAGGTGTCGGCTTGGGTACTTTTTATGAATACTTTGGTGATAAAGATGAACTGGCCGCACTTTGCATCCATCAGTACATTAAACAGCAGGCCAAAGCCCTAGAACAGTATGCCAATACCTTAGAAACTTCTTTAGAATTAGCGTTATATATTGAAGCACTGGTTAATTTCCAGATTCAGAGTATTTGGCAAGAACAGCACATTTGGGCCACTTTATTTTTACTTGAACGTCAGATTTCCAGTTTGTCTGCCTATCAAAAACACTATCGCTTACATGTAGAAAGCTGGTGTAAGGTTCTTGTGCACCTCTGCAATTGTCCTAGGCAAGAACTCGAAAGTCTTGCCCTCAATCTGCACCGGATTATTTATGGCATGATTTCACAGACCCTGCTTCAGGAGCCGGAATACCAGCACTGGTTTGAACTGAAACAAGATATCCGGCGCGCTATCTCCGGCTTTTTACCCTTAAGCCCTTAAAATCTAATTAATTAATTAAAAATAAAATAATAATCGTTTTTACCTATACAAACCATTAATTTTTATCGTTGGTAAATCAATCAGATAACCTCTAAATTATGCTTAACAGAACAGATATACCGAACGTTTATATAGCTCGTAGTTCAAGGCAGAGCCAATACGCAGTGAACATGCCGGTATATAAGGTTCCTTACCGATACTGGAAACAGTGGCAGCTAGAATACAGTGATTTGATCAGTAGTTCAGTCAAAAGAACTGGTCCTATTTTAGAGCACCACTGCACCAGACATTCAAAGAATGGAGCATAGCATGAGTCAAGACATCAAAAAGTGTCCAGTCAGCCACTTAACTACAGACTTCGGTGCGCCCGTTGTAGACAACCAGAATAGTATGACTGCTGGCCCACGCGGTCCGCTTTTAGCCCAAGATATGTGGCTCAATGAGAAACTTGCCAACTTTGTCCGTGAAGTTATTCCTGAACGCCGTATGCACGCTAAAGGTTCCGGTGCATTTGGAACATTTACTGTCACCCAAGATATTACCCGGTATAGCTGTGCCAGCATTTTCTCTGAAATTGGTAAACAAACTGAAATGTTTGCACGTTTTACCACTGTAGCAGGTGAACGTGGAGCAGCTGATGCTGAACGCGATATTCGTGGCTTTGCCTTGAAGTTTTATACTGAAGAAGGCAACTGGGATATGGTCGGTAACAACACGCCAGTGTTTTTTCTGCGTGACCCGCGTAAATTCCCGGATTTGAATAAAGCTGTTAAACGTGACCCACGCACTAATATGCGTAATGCCACTTATAACTGGGATTTCTGGACCTTGCTGCCTGAGTCATTACATCAGGTCACTATTGTTATGTCAGAACGCGGTATTCCTGCCAGCTACCGACATATGCATGGTTTTGGCAGCCATACCTATAGCTTTATTAATGCCAGCAGTGAACGGTTTTGGGTGAAGTTTCACTTCCGTACCCAGCAGGGTATTAAAAATCTGACAGATGCTGAAGCAGAAGTACTGATCGGAAAAGATCGTGAAAGCCACCAGCGTGACCTGTATGAGGCCATTGAACGGGGTGAATATCCGAAATGGACCATGTATGTCCAGGTCATGCCAGAAGCAGATGCCGAGAAAGTACCATATCATCCTTTTGACCTGACAAAAATCTGGCCACATGCCGATTATCCACTGATTGAAGTCGGTGAGTTTGAACTGAACCGTAATCCGGAAAATTTCTTTCTGGATGTAGAACAGTCAGCTTTTGCGCCAAGTAATCTGGTTCCGGGAATTAGTGTATCACCTGACCGTATGCTGCAGGCACGCCTATTTAATTATGCCGATGCCCAACGTTACCGTCTGGGAGTAAACTATCAGCAGATCCCGGTGAATAAACCACGCTGTCCGGTACATTCTAACCACCGTGATGGACAGGGTCGGATTGATGCCAACTATGGTAGCCTGCCACATTATGAGCCAAACAGCTTCAGTCAATGGCAGGAACAGCCGCAGTATAAAGAGCCGCCATTAAAGATTACAGGTGATGCAGCATACTGGGATTATCGTCAGGATGATGCAGACTATTTCAGTCAGCCACGTGCACTTTTTGCTCTCATGAATACTGAGCAAAAACAGGTTTTATTTGAAAATACAGCACGGGCAATGGGAGATGCGCTGGATTTTGTTAAATACCGCCATATCCGTAACTGTTATGCCTGCGACCCGGCTTATGGTGAAGGTGTTGCTAAAGCACTGGGATTAGAAGTAGCTGATGCTCAGGCTGCACGTGATTCGGACCCGGCCTATGGCCAGCCAGGCTTTCTTTAATCTGAAATAAACCCTTTAAAAAGAAACCATCTGGTATGGTTTCTTTTTTTGCTTGTCAGGCATAAGAGCATTAACTCTTCACAGAAAATTCTCACCATGTGCGAGAATATTGCTCCTGAAGAAATCAATTAAAAATAATTTCTGAAAAGACACTGCTAATAAATGCCAGGCATATCTTTATGCGTCCACTCTTTACCGTTCAGCTCACGTTAGCCTTACTCTGGTTATATCAGGGGCTTGTTCCCAAAATTCTGTTTCAATCTCCTGATGAAATCATAATCTGGCAAAATATGGGCTTTGATCTGGTTCTGGCTAAAATTTTGCTGGGTCTGTCCGGGGGCATCGAAATGCTGTTCGGTTTATTCTTCTTGAAATGGCCTAGATCTATTCTCTTGCATAGCTTAAATATTATAGGACTGCTACTGCTGATTATATGTATAGCACCTCTTCAACTTACAGCTGCGTTTAATCCGGTAGTCATGAATATTGCCATGCTAATGCTTTCTGTAGTGGCAGTTCAGCTTATTGTACAAGAACAAAATAAAGACCTTAAACAATGAGGCGTCTTCCTTCCCGTATGCAATAAAATGGCCCCAACAGTTTGGATGAATTCTGCATGGCTATATTCAGGTCCTGTTCAGGCTGCTCGCGACCTTCATCTGTGAGCTGGAAAGTCCGGTAATGGATTGCCAGTGAACGACGGGGTGCCAGATCCAAATGTGCCTGAAATGCTTCTTGAGGATTCATATGCATATATTGCATCAACTCTCGCGGCTCATATGCGCCGATCGGAAGCAAAGCGATCCGGGGAGCTCCCAGTTCGGCATGAATCTGTTTGAAATGCGGTGAATAACCTGTGTCACCTGCAAAAAAACAGTGACCGGTCTCATGTATGATTGAAAAGCCCCCCCACAAAGCCCGGTTACGATCACGCAAACCACGCCCTGAACCGTGTTGTGCAGGTGTGTACACTATTTGAAACTTATGCAACAACGCAGCCTGCCACCAGTCCATTTCTATTACCTGAAACTTTTTAGGCAGATAAAAACTGTTGCCAAGCCCGGTATAAATTGGCATGGCAAATTTTTTGTGCAGCCAGCGTAGAGTTGCCAAGTCCATATGGTCGTAGTGGTTATGACTCAAGAGTACGGCATGAATTTCCGGTAATTGTTCTAATGCAATACCGGCAGTACAGCTTCTTTTTGGACCTGTACCCTGCTGCGGACTGACATAGTCTGCCCACACCGGATCTGTCAGAAAATTATATGGCCCGATTTGAATCAGTACGGTAGCATGACCAATAAACCAGACCTGCCAGTCGTCCATACTGGCATGTGGCCGGTTCTGTGGACCCGCATGTGCCGGAATTTCTGCCTGTGTATTTTCCTCTTCCCATGGCAAAGGTTTACGGCTATATAACCACTTGATCAGATCACGGCGGCGATAACCGGCCGGATAAGCCACATAATTAAAGAACTCTTCTCCATTGTAATGGTCAGAAGAACTGAAACTAAGGTCAGGTTTTCTCAAGGTATGTGACCAGCAGGATTCCGTCTTTAAACGGTAAGAGTAATGAGCTTGCTTATTCATGAATAAAAATCTTTATATAAAACGGCAAATCTGTAGGTATAAATACTGATATCTGGCCGTGATTATGCTGTGTCATCGAGGCGACCTTTCATACGTTCCATCCAGACCTTCTGGGTTTGGGGTTTTACAAAAAGTGCCACCACTTCCGGATGCACCTTTTTTGTATTGGCCTCAATCCGGTTTACACAGGCTTCAATCTGGTCTGAAGTCAGGTTATCTTTAAACTCAAGACTCAAGGCAGCCAGCACCTGATGTGCACCCAACTGTTCAGTAATCAGACCGTTTGCCGAGAGTACCGCCGGGTCCTGCTGTGCAATACTCAGAACATTTTGCCGCAATAAGGGATCTGCAGTTTCTCCCAGCAGCAATCCCTTGGTTTCCCGGCCCAGCAATAGGGCTGCCACAGCCAGAATCACACCAATGAGAATTGAAGCAATACCATCAAGTACTGGCATATTCAAAGTATGGGAAAAATACACACCGAGCAATGCAATTACCAAACCAAGCAGTGCAGCTGTATCTTCAAATAGAACTGTAAATGTAGTCGGATCTTTACTACGCCGGAATGCCTGAAAGTATCCAAGTTTACCCTTGCTTTTGCGAAAGCTTTTTAAAGCGATAAACCATGAAGTACCTTCTACAACAATAGCAATTCCAAGTACAACATAGTTAATCACCGGTGAAACGATTTCTTCAGGATGACGAATATGCTGAATCCCCTGATAGATCGAAACTACCGAACCTAATGCAAACACCATCAGGGCCACAATAAAAGCCCAGAAATACAGTTCTCGTCCATAACCAAAAGGATGACGCATATTGGCTGGCTGCTGGGATTTTTTCAGTCCATAGAGCAGCAAGATTTCATTAAGGGTATCAACAACTGAATGGATTGCCTCACTGAGCATAGCCGAACTGTTCGTCAGATAAGCTGCCACGAACTTGACCATTGCAATGATCAGGTTCCCGATCAGGGCTGCATAAACAACGACTTTATTGGATTCAGACATGGAAAATGACCTAATTTTATTTTTATCAGACCGGCTGATTCAATTTTCTAATGGACTTTCCTGATCTTAGCCAAACTTGGGCCTGACTTTTTTTATTTTTTGTTGTTTTCTCTGCTGTTAGTTATTACATCTTCATCAGCTAAAGTTGCAGGGCACGCCCGTGCTTTTATAGAAGCCACTAAACTATAAACATTTAAAGTTCAATATTTTTTTGCTCTATATTGGCTGTGCCAGTCCTTCCAGAAGTACAGAACAATACCAAACATTACAACACTTACCCCAGCAAATGCATGTGAACTAATTTGTTCATTATTCAGTGTGGCACCTAGTATAAGCGCCAATACCGGGGTAATCACATTACTTAAAGATACTGTAGAAGCATTTAAACGCTTGATCAGCCAGAAATAACATAGCATTGCCACAATAGAGGACATAATCATGGTAAATAAAAACCCGATTATGGTTTTAGTACCCGGTATAGCAGTCGGTATATGTTCATAAATAAAAGGAACCAGCAGTAGTGAAGCCAGTGCTGATACTAAAAGCGAGCCTGTTGCTTGAGACATAGGGGCCAAAGGCGCATTAATCTGTTTAACCCAGAAAATCGAGCTGATATAGGACACCATACTGATAAACATCAGTACAACTCCAATTGGATTTACCTGAGTTTCTGCCTGATCTGCAAAAACGAAACTTAACCCTGCAACTGCTATCGCCATACCCAGCCATTGTAGTGCCACCAATTTTTGAGTTTTCAAGATGACATGACCAATCAGCCCGGCAACTAGTGGCGAAAAACCAAAAATTAAAGCCATCAACCCCGAAGTAAGATAATTAGCTGCTAAATAGATAAATAACTGTGCACCAATCAGGTTCAGGCTACCAGCCAGATAACTCTTCATGGCCATCTGATCAAAAGGTAATGGAGCACGCATCAGTTTTAGAATCAGGAATGCCAGTATTGAAGCGCCAAAATAGCGAATAATGAGTACCCACATCGGGTGAACTTCTTCTACACTCCAGACAATGGCCAGTGGCGTGGTTGCCCAGATCAATACCAGTAGTGCATAAACAGATGAAGTAAACAGTAACGATGCAGATGGAGTGCCAGAAGCAGTTGAACTCATAAAATCGCTCATTCTTTAAAATTGAGTTTTTACCAATAAAAAACAGACCTATAGTGGGTCCATACTATAGGTCTGTTCAATAGAAAGCCGTTTTATTTAGGCAATTTTACGTAGCTCTTGGGCAAGGTCCAAGTGTGTATCTGCATGAAAAGTGATACCTTTGCTAATCATTTTTTTTAGATGGCGCATATCTTTAGCGGCATTGACCGTAATACCAGCCACAATAATTCCATTACTGACTCCGTACAGAATAAAAGATGAGGCAGGCCCTTGGCTAATATCCATAGTACCGCGCACATGCCATTCTGCCGCGCTCATGTCACCGACAAACTGGAAATTGATACCGAGCTGATCAGTCCAGAACCAGGCCGGATTTGCTTTAGGATGTTCAATACCCATCACATGGCGTGCAAAGATACCTGCCTGCAGATTGGCATTTTCCCAGGTTTCAACCCGGCTATACTGGCCATCTGCACAAAGCTGGGTAGCAACATCCCCTGCTGCATAAATATCAGGATTAGAAGTCTGGCAGTTCTCATTCACTTTTACAGCAAAATCAACGTCCAGCCCAGCCTCAACTGCCAGACGCGCATTTGGGATAATGCCGATGCCATATATGACTGCATCTGCACGTAGCTCTTCACCATTTTCCAGTTGAATCACCACCTCTTCACCCTGCAGGCTACAGCCTGCAATTCTGGTTTCAAGACGGATATCGATACCGGCCTGACGATGCTGGGCCAGCAAGAACTCACTGAGTAACCGTGGTGAGCAGCGACCCATCACCATAGGGCCCATTTCAATTACAGTTACATGACAATGTTTAGAGCGCGCTGATGATGCCAGTTCCAGACCAATCACACCGCCACCAATCAGGATAATCCGGCGCTCGGGCTGCAATACGGGCACCAATGCCTGAGAGTCTTCCAGATTACGCAAGGTATAAACATGTTTACCTAAAGCATCCAGGTCCGGCAAGCGGCGCGGCGCGCCACCGGTAGCCAGTAACAACTTGTCATAACCAAGTACTTCACCATTTTTCAGGGTGAGCTGATGGGTATCGGCATCAATTTTTACTGCAGCATTGCCACGGGTGACCTCAACGCCTAGCTCTGCCAGCTTCTGCACTGAAAGAATCTCAACTTTGGTTTCTTCAGGCTTCAAGATTACATCTTTAGATAAAGGCGGGCGTTCATAAGGTAAATGGACTTCATCACCCACCAGTATGATTTTCCCTGTATATCCATTGGCACGAAGTTCCAGGATAGCGCTCGCACCTGCCTGACCGGCTCCTACAATAACAATAGTTTCAATGCTCATCTGTCTGTTTCCTTAATCTTTCAGTTCAGCAGAAACAATACCGAAACCTGCAATCCACTCACTGATAGCTTCATAGACATGCGTTGTCATCTGGTACTGCCCCAGCTCGGCAAAAGCGGCAAAGGCTGCAATCCAGCAGCGGATTTCCTGACCTCCACGGCCACCCTCACGGCGGATCTCGTCTTCGGTCATAGCCTCTAGCGCGGCAAAGTCCGCTTGGGCAAATTTTTCTAGTAATGCCTGATCCCACTTGGCATTCAGGGGCACTGCCACAGAAGTATCTCCTGCTGCCAGCTTCTGACCGACTGCAATGATTTTGGCCTGGCGTGCCTGACGTGCTTCAGCAGTCGGGTTACGGCCGGCGATCAGAAACTCTTCTACTTCGGGTGGTACTGCGCCCATTTGCGGCGTAGGCGGATCATGAGATAGACCACCTGTACCCAGAATCAGTACACGCTCCGCCTCAAGATCCAGTGACTTGATAAACTGGCCAATTGCCCGGCCAAGCGCTACAGTACGTTTAGGGGTAGGCATCGGAGCGGCTGCTCCGTTTACAAATACAGGAATGGTAGGATAGCGGTCGAGTTGACCATCACATAAAAAATGTAGTGGCTGCGTGACACCATGATCAGCCTGCATGCGGTAGGAGTAGGCAACATCGACGCCTTCATTTAGTACACAACGTACCAGACTCACGGCGGTCTGCTCTGGCACATCAATTTTGCCCGGACCATAGTTCCAGTCTCCCGCTGCACTGGCCCGGATACCTACACAAAAACTTGGCATCAGGTCATAGAAGAAGCCATTAAAATGATCAGGGCCAAAAGCAATAATTAGTGTCGGATTATAAGCCTTGACCTGTTCAGACAACTTGGCAAAAACGGTACGAACTTTTTGTTCCTGAGAACTGTCCTGTGGAGAAGCAAACTCCATTAAAGGGCTATGTGAAGCACAAATCAGTTTAACGGGCATAAGACGCTCCTTAACACAAGGCAGCCAACAGGCTGCCATTTAGTCCTTTACTGCATGGGAAGATTTTATTCATCGAAGAAGCCTGCACGTGGCTGACGCAAGCCACGAATTCCCAATCCACACTCGGCATTAATCAGGACGCCAGTCAATGGCCGGTTATTCTGGCGAGAGGCCAGCAGTACGTAAGAACCTGTCATTTCCTCAGGTTCTGGCAAAAAGTTAAGCGGCATACCGCGAGCAATTTTTTCCGGATCACGTGCATCCAGCAGCCCAATATTTTCCTGTCCCAATGACGCCGCACCTTTGATATTGACATTCATACCGGAGGGGGCCACTGCATTGACTCGAACTTTAGGTGCAAGTTCATAAGCCAGTTCTTTCATGATACCCACACCAGCATGCTTGGAAGCGGTATAAACCGGGCCGCCACCTGCTGAATACAGTGCAGAATTAGACAGGGTAAAAACAATCGACCCTTCAGTTTTGACCAGCTCATTCAACGCAGCCTTGGCCCCTAGAATAAGTGACTTGGTGTTAATACCCATAATTTCATCAAAGGCTTTATCCAGCTGCTCGCCAGAGGTATTGACGATATCGGCATAGTGATCCCAGATGCCAGCATTACCAATGAAGCAGTCCAGCTTGCCAAATCGCTCTACGGTTGCCTGAACAGCACGGACATTATCTTCATAGTTGGCCACATCACCAGCGACAGCCACAATCTGGTCACCAAACCGTTCTTTCAGGGCATCTACTTTAGACTGTGAACGTTGTAATACCCCCACATGCGCGCCTTCTTCCAGAAAACGCTCAACTAAAGCCCAGCCCAGACCTGAACCGCCACCAGTGATCAGTGCAACTTCACCTTTTAGCCAACCCATGATTACTCTCCTGCCATCTCTACATATAAAGCACCGTCTTCAATCACCACCGGAAAAGTCTGAATCGGATCGGTAGCCGGCAGGCATAGTGCCTGACCGGGTTTCAGACAGAAACGGGCTGAATGCAGAGGACACTCTACCGTCCCGTCATCATCAAGATAACCTTCTGACATGGAAGCATTACCATGTGAACAACGGTCGTTCATGGCGAAGAAATCTCCGCCATTGTTGAATACTGCCAAGGCCTCAATACCATTTATGCCGCAGTCTACTTTTAGCGCTTCACCTTCATCGAGCTCATCGACCTGGCAAACAAAAATCTTATTCATTAGAAGAATACACTCAGGTTATGTGACGTATAGGTCGCTTGATCAAGCGTGATCTTGCGGTTGAAAATCTGGAAGCCAAGACTACCTTCAACCTTGCGAATCTTGTCATGACGCTTGCCACAGTAAATCGTCACGTCTTTTTCTTTCTGGGCACGGTACAATACATAAGTAACGTAGACATCGTATTCACCTTCTACGTCAGTTGGCTCAACAATAATATTTGAAACCATGTGGGTAGTACGTGATGGAGGCTCCTCAGCCCAAGCCATACCGGTTTCCAGACGTGCGACCCGGCGTTCCAGCAGGTCTTTGGTGTCATTAAAAACCCAAGTGGTTGGCGGTTCTACCGAACGGCGACGGTCACGGGTCTGCGCATTTGCAGTCGTACGCAGCGTATAAGAGATATCATCGGCCAGCATGTCTAGCCAGGCACGGAAATCCCAGTCGTCCAGTGCTTTGGCTTCACGGTATAAAAACTGGCTAATCTGATGATGAAGTTCTAAACTGACCTGACTCATTTCATTAGCTCCTTCTCATATTCGTCAGCGGCTTTCTCGACTTCTTCCCATGTTTCATGAATCAGCAGATCTGCCCAGCGGCGATATAAACCACGTGCTGCAGTTTCAGAGAAAATGTAATTGGTAATCCCCGGAATGCCATCTTCACGAACTTTTTCATTGCCCAGACCCATTTTCATAATGAGCGGATTATTACGGGCCTTATAGCCGCGTAATACTTTCTGGATTTCGATCCAGTTCTCAGAGTCATCCTGCTCAAGAAAACCTGCCGGACCAAATGCACGTGTCGCAGAGCGTTCAAATGCTTCTTTAACTTCCTGAGAGGCTTCAGCATCAGCAATACAGAATGCCCAGACTTCTGTCTTATTTGGACCACGTGGATGCCACACACGAAGTGTTGCTGTACCATTTAGCCATGACAATGTCGGGAACATATTATTGTGACCCGCCAAACGTAAAGCACGTACTTCACCCAGACGCTCTTTGACCTCTTCATAGGTTTCACGGAAATAATTGGCGACTTCACCATCTCCCCATACATTTGCATCTGGCTTTTCCGTAAAGAAGAAGCCTGAACCGTGGCCCCGCGAGCCATACTGGATAGCATCTTTCGCAGTTTCCCAAACTGGACGTGCAGTCTGTGCTGCGCCTAATTTCTTAGAAGTTTCATCATCCGGTTTTGCGCCCAGAACCTGAATGGCAGAAGCATGCGAAAACAGTGCATGGTACTGGTCAGAAGCAAACTGTTCCGCTGCAAATTTCCAGTTACATTCAATTTCCCATTTATGTACGCCGCCAATGATTTCTGTACCACCCGGACGACGGTCCAGCACCCCATCCAGATACCAGGCAATATCACCCATGTAGTCCACCAGATCAGGCGTGGTTTCATCCCAACAGCCAAAGATCAGGCCTTTATAAGACTCGACACGGTTGACTTCGATCAAACCCCATTTTTCTTTACAGGCACCTTGTGGAAAAGCACGGTCTTCCAGGGGAATATCTTTTAATGAACCATCTACACCGTAAGACCAGCCATGATACGGACAGGTAAATGCACGGGTATTACCACAATCAGCGAAACTGACACGCATTGAACGATGGCGACACTGGTTTAATAATGCTTTGATTGAGCCGTCTTTTTGACGTACCACAATGATTGGATCTTCACCCATATAAGTGTTGAAAAAATCGCCCGCCTTAGGTATCTGGCTTTCATGACAAAGGAATAACCAAGTACGCCCAAATACGCGTTCCAGTTCCAATTCGTACAGATCCGGATCAGTGTAGATAGATGGCGAGATACGTCCATTTTGTGCATCGACCAAAGCATCGATTTCACGCACATCAATTTTGCGACTCATGAAAAGCACTCCTGTGACTGAGCGTCAACCAAAGTTATTAGACTCAACTAGACAGGGATAATGATTTTTTAACCGTTTTTAGTGAAATATTTATTTTGTTTTAATTAATAGATTTTTTAGATTATTAAGAGATAAAATTTCTATAGTAAAACTCGGACATATTGTCAAATAGTATTTATTTTCTAAATAGTAGAATAATCTTCACGAGATAGTTGTTTATAGATTATACTTTTCGCCAATCATAATAAGACATTTTTTGGATTAGTCTTATGGAATTACGCCACCTTCGCTATTTCATTACAGTTGCAGAAGAACTGAACTTTAGTAAGGCAGCCTTAAAACTGTATACCGCGCAGCCCTCTCTTAGCCAACAGATCAAGGACCTTGAAGAAGATGTTGGCGTCAAGCTGTTACACCGTACCAAACGTAAAGTTGAACTGACTGAAGAAGGCGCTGTTTTTCTGGAACAGGCGCGTTTGACCTTGGCGCAGGCAGACAAAGCTGTAGCAATGGCGCGTCAGGTTTCTAAAGCTAAACAGCAGATGCTCAGAATCGGTTTTGTTCCGGTTGCTGAAATGAAAGTATTCCCTTATGTTCTACCTAACTTAAGGGTTCAGAATCCGGACCTTAAAATCGAACTGCTCAGCCTTAACAACAATGAACAGATGCGGTTAATTAAGAAGGGTGAACTGGACATTACCTTTACCCGGCAGAACTTTCAGAATGACGAAATTGAAAGCCAGTTTGTTCTGCGCGAGCCCCTGATTTTCATATTGCCTAAAGATCACCCGCTCACTAAATATGAGCGTATTCCAGTAAAGGCACTTGATGGCATAGATTTTATAATTCCAGCTGCGGAAGAGTCACTTACCCTGCATAACCTGATTCTCGATTTTGCCAAACAAAACGGTGTTGAGTTCAATATCATACAAAAGGCAGATAACATCCTGTTTAATATTAATTCTATCGGTATCGGTCTTGGCTGTACAATTTTGCCGGGTTATATTGCGCCACTGATGATGGAAAATACGGTAATCCGACCGCTCAGTGTAGAGCTGCCTTTTTTAGATTTATATGTCAGCTATCGTAAAGACACGGCTTTAGTTACTGCGCATAAATTTATTGAACTGCTGACCAAGGTATTTTATCTCGATATTAACCGTAATGATGCCTAATTTTTTTCCTGACTGATGCGTATACATTTCCCCCTACTATTTTTTTAAAAAATATTAGGGTCTGTTTTTTAACTCCCCAGCCATATTTTTTCAGGTACTAGCTCTCTTTTTTTACTATTTCAGCCTACTTAGCACGTATCTTAAAAAGCCAAATTTTAGTGCTGTATTTTTCTCACGATAAATTACAACTTAAGTCTAATACCTCAACCAAACTCCATAGTAAATTAAATCTAGCTTAAAGTTATAACAATAACCAATTGAAAAACTGGAGTTATATATGACGATCGGTATTTTTCATTCTTTAATGAGTGGTATTAAAAATCGTCCACAATTTTTTCTGGCTTTTCTGACAGCAGCAGTATTAAGTATGCTCTTATTCTGGTTAACGTCCTGGTCTTGGTCGACCAATTTATTGATTGGCTGGAATACAGCAATATGGCTATTTCTGGCTAATCTGACTTATCGCATGTGGCAGGCAGATCATAGCGACATGCAAGAACAGGCAAAACGCCAAGATGAGAGTAAATGGATTATTCTGCTTTTAGTCATCATGGCTTTAATCATGTGTATGGTCGCCATCGGTGCACAACTTTCAGACCTGCCTAAAACAGGCTGGCTCAAATTTGGTCATCTTTTACTGGCATTTCTAACGATCATGTCATCCTGGTTATTAATGCATAGTGTATTTGCCCTGCACTATGCCCATGACTTTTATCTTGCCCGCTCCAGGGGCCAGAATGATGGCTTGAATTTTCCGGAAACTGAACGTCCGACCTATCCCGACTTTATTCACTTCAGCTATATTATGGGTACGGCCGCCCAGACAGCTGATATTGAAATCACCAATCGGCGCATGCGCATGTTAAATACTTTACATGCCTTTCTGTCATTCGGTTTTAATACTGTGATTCTAGCTATTTGTATCAACGTTGCTTCAGGCTTACTTGGCGGTTCTTAAATAATTTACCTCATAAAAAGGATGGCTAAAGCCATCCTTTTTAAGTGAAACACTATACCGGTTAAACACCGTGTGCCGTGAGATAGTTTTTAACAACGGTATTAAACTCATCAGCTTTTTCAACCTGTGACCAGTGACCGCACTGGCTAAAAATATGTGCGTCCGCATTTGGTACTACATTCAGGATATCCCAAGTCCGTGATACTGGAATCACCACATCTTGCGTCCCGTGAATCAGCAGTACAGGAACTGTAATATTTTTCATTTTCTCGAAATCAAGCGGGAATTCGAAACGGTCACGATCACGTGCGCCCACAACATCCATTAGACGGTCAGATGCATAATCATTTTTTGCAGAAGCAAAACGTACCTTAACCAGCTCATCGGTAATCAGGTCTTTGTTGACTACAAACATTGATAGGGTTTTCTTGATTCCCTCTTCGGTCAGCACCGGATTGGCATGCGCTTTAAGTGCTGCTGTCTGTTTTGCACCGCCTGTGCCCATCGATATGATTCCAAGCACACGTTCCGGATAGTCAAGCGCCAGCTGGAATGCCAGCCAGCCACCAAGTGAATTACCTACCAGCCAGGTCTTTTCAATGCCCAGTGCATCTAGAGTACGGATAGCATGGTCCACCCAGGCACGAATACCATATGGAGTGCCCGGTGCCACTACAGTCTGTCCATAACCAATCGTATCAATTGCTATACAACGCGCCTGCTCGCCAAGCTGGGGCAGGTTTAACCACCAGTTTGCAGCAGCAGAGACACCAGTTCCCGACCCATGTAAAAACAGAATAGGTGTTCCCTCACCCACCTCATGATAATGGGTCAGCTCACCTTCAGCCGTCTCAATCCACTTATCTTCCAAACCAAAAAATGGGTCCGTTTTATAATCAGGGATTTGTACAGTGCTCATACTTACTCCTCGTACAGCCTTAACCTGTTTTTGCTTCATTCATAAAACAGGCCAAAAGATTCAATTTGATGATTTTACCTATTCATATTACATGTTCGGCAAAGTCCGACTGATACTTAATAACGATGACAAATAATAAAAAAACGATAATTTAAACTTTTGTTTTTTATAAAATTAATTTAATTATTTATTTAAATATTCTGTATTTTCATTATAGCGTAAACAAAAAGAGGATGGCCTGTTTCAAGTCATCCTCTAGCAAGTCTCTGTGGCTAAAACTTATAAGTATAGGTTGTCGCTATACGATGTTCTTCCAGATCCATAAATCCTGGAATCTGCTCATAGTTCACATCAATATACATCCATTGCAGTCCTAAGCCCTTCAGCCTGCCTTCCGGTACTGTATAACCTATAATGAGATTATTCTCATCTTCTTTACCCCGGGTCCCGTTACCATTATCTACATTCCAGCCTTCATAGTGGCGAACTGTTGCAGTTAATCCGGGTACACCAGCTTCTTTGAAATCATAGCTGTATCCTAGACTCCATGATTTTTCATCTTTACGGATAAAACTCGCCACTGACCAGTTGGCCAAGTAGGGTTGTGGGACCCAACCCGACAAGGTTGGAAAAAATGGAGCATGACTACCATGCTCACCAAACATTTGCTGATAACCGGCATCTAATGTATGCGAACCATGAGTCCAGGCAGCTTTTAATGACAGAGCCTGACTATCAATCTGACCATATAGTGCTTCTCCTGATTCCTGATTGTTAAAATAGCGGACATGGGTCGCCAGCTGGTTGTGCTGGTCTAGTTTTTTGTCATACATGATGCCAATATAATGCTGACGATAGATTTCAGTGACGTCCCCGTAGAAATAACTGAGCCCAAGCTCAGGGCTAAGCTGGTAATCCACCCCAGCTATGATCATGCCATGACTATCTCCCGCTTTGATCTGGTTTTTCTCTGTATTCAGTTCATTTGGCCACAATTTAAAATCATGCAATTGATTTTCATATCGTGCATTAATACCATCCAGATAACCTAATGTTATCTTGGTTCTATCAAGATCTTTAGATTCAAACCATATGCCCTGATAAGTGGTCAACAGTTGCCGTGAAGGGTCAAAGTAGACTACTGGCGTCATGGGCAGGATCTCTCCGATCCGCAATTCGGTGTTACTGACTTTGGCTTTAAGAGTGATACCTAGCTTGAAATTATCGCGGGCCTGCTTTTTGCTAGCATAATCATAAGGCATGATATAATCATTATCTCCACGGTCATTACTCAGACGCAATGCATATTGCGCCAGCAGGTCTATGCCGACCTGAGCTTTCTCTAACTCCAAATAACCTGATTTTGCGTCCAGCGTGATTCCCTGTGACCAGCTGCCAAAATCTTGTGGCTTGTTCAGATCAGGCTGGCTAATCTGGCGGTCCAGATAAAAATTACGGAGCTTTAGCTGAACTTGGCTGTCATCAGTAAAATCTGCATGAGTAATAGAAGTTCCTGAGGTTGTTACCGCAGCAAAAAGTGCTATCCATAAGTTGTGGGAATGCATGGCTCAAATCCATTGATCAAGTAAAGCAATGGCGCCATCATGCTGAACAATAGTCTGATAAAAAATCAGACTACAGTATGAAGATTCTGATTAAAAAGTATTTTTTAGACAGAGCTTAATGTTCTTTTATTATTCTTTAAGAGCTTTTAGCAATAAGCTGTTTTTCTGGATAAATATTAAGATATGATTTAAAACCTGACCAACTGGCATATTGCCCAGAAGAATCAGATATTTTTCTCAAATTATAATTTTTATAAGTGTTTTTAAGTTTAAGTATTTTATTCAGATTTAATATGTCTAAATTATACTTATAAGAAATAACTTTAATCTGAACGATATTTTCTATATTTCAGTTCTCAGATTTTGTATAGACCCGTTAGCTTTAAGTCAAAAAGGCTGAGTTTTAATGAGCTTAAACTGGCCGTTCTGCTCTATAAAGTATTTGGTAGAGCAGCCTTCCTCATTATCATAACCGCCAGAAGTAATAAAGAGACGGCTATTCGCCCGGTAATAGATTTCATAATCGATGAAGCTCGCTTCTTTATAACATGCGGTCAATGCACCAGAAGGTAAAAACTGGGTAGCACCATTTCTCACATTAAATGCAATTCCAATAATACAGCTGGTCCCGCAGCCAAAAAAGTCAATAACATAATGTCCGGCAAAATTTGGCTTTTCATTTTTCAGATAGCCAAAACGGGTTCTATAATTTTTTGTATTTTCATTCAGTTGCATCGCCGCATTTTTACCCTTAAACACTGGAGCAGGATAATCAGAGAACTGCGGGACTTTTGCCAAAATAATACTGGAATTTAGCAGCAAAAATATAATCAGAAGTTTCTTCATACTTGTCTTGGTTTTATTGAATATATTGAAGCAGTGTATATGATATTGCTTTAAATAAAAAAGCGTCCGAACTGGACGCTTTTTAAACTGATTATTTTAAAGCTTAAACACTTGCTGTTTTGGCTTTTGACATGGTGAGTGCCAAGTCTTCAATCATATCCTCCTGACCGCCTACGGTACCACGGCGACCAAGTTCCATCAGGATTTCACGCGCAGAAATACCATACTTCGCTTCAGCACGTTTAGCGAACAACAGGAATGAAGAGTAAACACCAGCATAACCTAAAGTTGCCGCATCACGGTCGGCTCGGATCTGGTTGTGCATCATTGGGATCACTAAATCTTCGGCCACATCCTGTACTTTGAACAGGTCAACACCAGTGTCCATACCCATACGGTTTGCAACAGCAATAAATAGCTCAAGTGGTGTATTACCTGCACCCGCACCTAGACCTGCAGATGCCAAGTCTACACGAACAGCGCCTGCTTCAACCGCAGCCACAGTATTGGCAACCCCCATACCCAGGTTATGGTGACCATGAAAACCGAGTTCGATGCCTGAATCAAGTGCATCACGCAAACATGCTACACGGTCAGTGACATCTTGTGGCAGCATATAGCCCGCAGAGTCCGTTACATAGATACAGTTTGCACCATAAGACACCATTTTCTTTGCTTCTTCAAGCAGTTGTGCTGGAGTTGCCATGTGCGCAAGCATCAGGAAACCGACAGTATCCATCTCTAGCTTACGTGCAGCTGTAATGTGCTGTTCAGAGCAGTCGGCTTCAGTACAGTGAGTCGCCACACGAATGGTAGATACACCAATTTCATGTGCCATTTTTAAATGGTCAACCGTACCAATACCAGGAAGCAGTAATGCAGAAATTTTTGCATTTTTCATCCGTGGCACAACTGCAGACAAGTATTCTTCATCCGTTGCGGCAGCAAAACCATAGTTCACTGATGAACCACCCAGGCCGTCACCATGAGTTACTTCAATTAAAGGTACGCCAGCATCATCCAGTGCTGTTGAAATCGCAATCATTTGTTCAACAGTAGTCTGATGGCGCTGCGGATGCATACCATCACGTAAAGTCATATCATGAACAATAATCTTAGACATTTTGGTATTCCTTTAAGCTTCAACAGTCTTAAACACGTGTTCTGCAAACATTTCTGCTGTACGTGCAGCTGCTGCAGTCATAATATCCAGGTTGCCTGCATATTTCGGCAGGAAGTCACCCAAACCTTCTACTTCTAAGTAAATTGATACGCGGTTACCATCAAATACCGGACCATTTACCAGTTTATAACCAGGTACGTATTTCTGAACGTCCTTGATCATCGCATGCACTGAATCAGTGATTGCAGCCTGATCCGGCTCGCCTTCAACCAGACAATGAACTGTGTCACGCATCATTAGAGGTGGCTCGGCCGGATTAATAATAATGATGGCTTTACCCTGTTTTGCACCGCCGACCTTTTCGATTGCACCCGCAGTGGTCCGTGTAAACTCATCAATATTCTTACGCGTACCCGGACCAACTGATTTGGTCGACACAGTCGCAATGATTTCACCGTATTCAACAGGCTGAACGCGTGATACTGCCGCCACCATCGGAATCGTTGCCTGACCGCCGCATGTCACCATGTTAACATTTGGCACCTCACCTGCAGCCAGTAATGCCTCAAGGTTGACCGGTGGTACACAGAACGGACCAATTGCAGCCGGAGTCAAGTCAATCATTAGTACGCCAAGTTCATTTAGCTTGCGGCTGTTTTCAGCATGGACATAAGCAGAAGTGGCATCAAATGCAATCTTGATGTCATCTTCGATCACGTGAGGAAGCAGCCCATCGACACCTTCAGCCGTGATTTTTAGACCCATTTTCGCTGCACGTGCCAGACCTTCAGAGGTTGGGTCGATTCCCACCATCCAGACTGGCTCTAACCATTCGCTGCGTTGCAGTTTATAAAGCAAATCAGTACCAATATTCCCAGGACCAATCATTGCACATTTAATCTTTTTCATGAATGTACTCTCTCAAAATCTAGCTTATTCAGCAGCGAATGCGGCTGTAACAGAGCCGAAACCTTCAATTTCAACCTTGAATTCATCACCTGGGTGAGCTACCACCATCGGGCCTAAAGCACCTGTTAAAATAATGTCACCTTTTAACAATGGTCGACCACGGCGCACCATCTCGTCTGCCAGCCATACTGCGGCATTTAAAGGATTAGCCAGGCAGGCTTTACCAATGCCTTGAGACACCACTTCTTCACCGCGTGTCATCACCATCTTGCAGTTCACCAGATCAAGATTTTCTAATTTAACTGGCTGAGAACCCAGTATAAATGCAGCAGAAGAGGCGTTATCTGCCACGGTATCAATCAGGCTGATTTTCCAGTTTTCGATACGGCTATCGACCACTTCAATCGCGGGCAACGCATAATCAGTTGCACTGATGATGTCCGCATAGGTATGTTTTTCTTTGGTTAAATCTTCTTTAATTACCAATGCAATTTCTGCTTCTACTTTTGGCTGAATTAGTTTGCCGGCAGGAATCAGTTCAGCATCGCCATACGCCATATCGGCAAATAGCATCCCGAAATCTGGCTGATCAACTCCAAGCTGAGCCTGCACAACCTTAGAGGTCAGGCCAATCTTGCGACCGACCAGACGGCGCCCTTGGACAAGTGCCCGTTCAGTATTTACATCCTGTACCGCATATGCGATATCAACATCAGCATTTTCACCACCCAGTTCCGGACGGATCGGGGCAATAGCCTGGACAGTAGTTTCAGCCTGATAAAGTGCTAAAGCCACTGATTCAACGACAGCAGAATTTGACATCAAAGTTCCCTTAACTGCAAAGATTGTTCAAATACCGTTTCAGATGGAAGCTCGTCTGTGCATCAAGGAAAAATAAATCTGAAGAAAACAGATCAGTCAGCACAGTGGCTGGATAGGACCATTCCAGAAAGCAGGTATATATAGACAGTTTAAGAATGGGAAAAAGCAGCAATGAATGCCAATACTTATTTTATTTATTGCTATAGTTAAAGACTATTATTGCTTTTAAAAAAATGTGTATGTGAATAAATATAAAAAATATTATAGGAATGAGGAAAATGCCTGGTCAGGTGCTATGTAGTGTGTGACTAAATGACCAGGTGCTTATGTGTAATTAAACCGAAAAACATTTGGCTCGATAGCCAAACTATATCTGTTAAAAGCAATCGAGACTTTCATGCTGCCGGTCTAGGTTTCCAGCTCCATGACAGCTTCTGCTTGCTGATCAGCTATATACTGCTGCAAAAAACGGTTTAGAGCACTCACATCATCTGCGATAAATAAAGGATCAAACTGTGCGAGGATTGCCTTGCTATGTACTCCATAACCTACTCCGACCCGTGGCATGGCTATATTTTTAGCCATTTCCAGATCATAAGAGGTGTCTCCCACCATAATGGCCTGTTCGGCATCAACACCGGTATATTCCAGTATTTCTGCCAACATTAAGGGGTCAGGCTTAGAACGCGTTTCACTTGCCGCCCGGGTTATATCAAACAGTTCCTGACTCATGGTCTGAGCTAAAACCCGGTCAAGCCCTTTACGGCTTTTACCAGTCGCAACCGCAAGTTTAATATTCTGCTTTTTCAGGCCGTCCAGCATCTCAGCTACACCCTCAAACCAGGCATCTGTCTTGGAATGGGCCACGTAGTGCTCAGAGTAGCACTGTAAAATATCATGATGTAATTCTGGAACTGCAGGGAAAAGGCACTGCGCCACTTCAGGCAGACCCAGTCCGATTATACTTTTAGCAGCCTCGTCGGTTAAAGGTTGTTGGTACTGACGTGCTGCAAATTGTAAACTTGCTACAATCTGTCCGACTGAATCAAACAAAGTACCATCCCAGTCAAAAATGATGAGTTCCACAGGTTTTTTCATATTATTCTCTAGGTTCCAAAACAGTTATCCGGTACAGGTAAAGTGTGCCCGCAAGAGCTTATAATAATCCTGCCTGGAAGGAGACCAACTCCCTCCATCATTCAGTTCAAGGGCTTTAGGGTATCAGAAAAATATTTCTTCAATCCTTCTTCTGCGCCCGAAGCTGTGCAACCAGACTTTGCATATCCTCTGGCAAAGGCGCTTCAATAGTCGGATAGCCAGGAATTTCCAGACGCATGGCATGCAGACAGAGCCGACGTGGTTTTGGTCCTTTATATTCTGTTTCATGTCCGTATTTATCATCACCTACCAATGGATGTCCAATACTCAAGCCATGCACACGAATCTGATGAGTACGACCCGATAGCGGAGATGCATAAACCAGTGTCGCGTGCATAAAGCGTTCTGCTACGTTCCATTGGGTTTTAGAATCTTTCCCTTCTTTAGAGACCCGTACACGCCGTTCACCATTAGCCAGTTCGTAACGGTATAGAGGAGCATCAATGAGCTGTTGATCCAGACTGACCTGCCCTTTCACAATTGCCGCATAAGTTTTTTTAATCTTATGTTCACGTAACAGGTCCTGCAGGGTTTTTAACACACTACGTTTTTTTGAAATCATGACCAGGCCTGAGGTATCGCGGTCAATCCGGTGAACCAGCTCCAGGTACTTTTTACCCGTCGCTGCACGCAAACCCTCGATCAGGCCATACGCCACACCGCTACCACCATGTACTGCAATACCTGAAGGTTTATTGACCACCATCAGGCCTTCATCTTCATAAATCACACGGCTTAGCAGACCTTGAGCGACTTTGTCAGAAACAGGTACCGGTGTTTCATCTTTGGGCTCAAAACGGATAGGAGCGACACGAACCTGATCACCAATTGCAAGCTTACTTTCTGCTTTAATGCGCTTTTTATTGACCCGCACCTGGCCTTCACGAATGAGCCGATAAATGCGGCTTTTGGGTACGCCTTTAAGCCGGCTAAACAGAAAATTGTCAATCCGCTGACCTGCTTGATGCTCATCCACTTCAAACCATGTGACACTTTGCCATTGTTGTGTAGAATTCATACAGTTACCAAGACTCGAAATTTGTTGAATTTGAATAAAAAATGATCATTCAGGCTAGTGGTTTCACAAGAAACATAAGCTTAGCCCATAGGCAGATGATGCAAGGTTTGATATAGTCAGCGCACGGATACCGCCGTAAGTGATCGAAATGAGGTTATCTTCAATATTTTTGAATAATAACCAGAATTTGCATTTCACCCCAAGCTCGGAAAGGTCCTAAAAGAATATGCCGACGCCGAAGGCTTATTATATCGGTAAATTGACAAACTGTTGCGTTAAATTGTGCCTGTGCACATAAATCAGTTTGTCTAAAAAAAATATGTCGCCAGCACAAGTTGGCTTTTAAACGTAAACTGATACACATCAGACAAGTCGCTTCCTGATGTCGTCTTCAGGCTAAAGCGTGATGCATTGGATCTGCACATAACGCACCGATACGATGATTATTCCGTATCAAGATTCTTAAAAAGAAGGGATCTTCAAGCTTTGTGACAGTGAAAGTTATCATCCAATGCACCGCCTGTCCGCCAGTGAAACGCACAGGAAACTTTGATCGTTTAAAAGATTAAAGCAGTATTGCCAACATCAATACGCGAATCAGACCGCAGCCCTATGCAGGCCGGTAAAAAAAGCTCAGACCACAATCTGTTTTTTGAGATCTGAGCATTGATCCCGTCATGTTCGATGTTCGCAGAAACGGTATTGCGACAAGTTGGTGTGGATCACTATTAGGTGTTACACCCATGAAACGTATGTTGATCAATGCAACACATGCTGAAGAAGTACGCGTTGCACTTGTCACTGGTCACCGTCTATACGATTTTGATCTCGAAAATCGTACCCGTGAACAAAAGAAATCTAATATCTATAAAGGTCATGTGACCCGTGTAGAACCTTCTCTTGAAGCTGTCTTTGTTGAATATGGAGCAAATCGTCAAGGTTTCTTGTCGATGCGTGAAATTGCAAATTCCTATTTCAAAGCTGATTCGCGCCAGACTTCAAACATTCGTGAACTAATTACTGAAGGGACCGAGCTTCTGGTCCAGGTGGAAAAGGAAGAACGCGGCAATAAAGGCGCGGCACTGTCTACCTTTATCTCTCTTGCTGGCCGTTATCTGGTTCTGATGCCGAATAATCCGAAAGGTGGTGGTATCAGCCGTCAAATTTCAGGTGCAGTCCGTGAAGAACTCAAGGAAATGCTGGCCTCTTTAGATGTACCCCGCGGCATGAGCGTGATTGTCCGTACGGCAGGTATTGGTCGCAGCCAGGAAGAGCTGCAAACCGATTTACAGCATTTGCTTGACCTGTGGACCCAGATTCAGAGTACGGCTAATTCAGGCCCTTCTCCAATGCTGGTACATCAGGAAGCTGGTGTAGTAACACGCGCAATCCGTGATTATCTGCGTGATGATGTGTCCGAGATCCTGATTGATTCAGAACAGGCTTACAATGAAGCTTATAACTTTGTCAAAGCAGTCATGCCACGTCAGCTGGACAAGTTAAAAACTTATACTTTAAATGAGCCTCTGTTTGCACATTTCGGTATTGAGAGCCAGATCCAGACCGCTTATGAACGTGAAGTAAAATTGCCTTCAGGTGGATCAATTGTAATTGACCAGACTGAAGCGCTGGTTTCAATTGACATCAACTCGGCAAAATCAACGCGTGGTCATGATGTAGAAGAAACAGCACTTTCGACCAACCTTGAAGCGGCTGAAGAAATTGCCCGTCAATTACGCCTTCGCGATATTGGTGGTCTGATCGTGATCGATTTTATTGACATGACTCGTGACCGTAACCAGCGCATGGTTGAAGCCAAGTTACGTGAAGCTACCCAGAGTGACCGCGCCCGTATCCAGTTTGGCCAGCTCTCACGTTTTGGTCTTATGGAAATGAGCCGTCAGCGTCTGCGCCCTTCTCTAGAAGAAGCGACTGGCTATGTCTGCCCGCGCTGTCATGGTACAGGTATGGTACGTGACTTGCGTTCACTGTCGCTGTCTATCATGCGTAAAGTTGAAGAAATTGCGCTACATGAACGTCAAGGTGAAGTTCAGGTTGAAGTGCCAGTAGAAATCGCGGCCTTCATGCTCAATGAAAAACGTCATAGCCTGGTTTATCTGGAACAAACTTCAAATACACGTGTCACTGTACTTCCACATCCACACCTGGAAACTCCACATTACGAAATTTCATATAACCCTGAAGGTTTTGCACCGACCAGCTATGAACGTACTGAAGCTACGCGTTCGAGTGAAAAAAACCTAGGTTATGAATCTGCCGACTGGCATCTAGAAGAAGCTGAACAGGTTGGACATAACACGGCTGCCCCAGCTGACAAGCCAGGTAAACCACAAAACCGTAAAGCACAGCCTCAGGCTGCTGCCCCGCAACAACCTGCTCAAGTGCCTGCCGCAAAAACTGCAACTAGCAGTCCATGTGCTTGGCTCGAAAACCTGTTTGTACAAAAACAGGCACACACGGTAGATCATTCGCGTACAGCCAACAATGCCGCTGCTGCAATTGAACAGATGGTGAATACAGGTGCAGTTAGCCGGGGCCAGTTTGGCCAGATCAATAATACTGCTGTAGCAGTACAACCAGAAACGGTGGTTGCGCCAGTTGCTGCCAATAATGTTTATATGTCACAACCGGCAGGTAATAGCACTGCAAAAACTGATGCACAACCACTCGAAAGAGAAGAAAAAGCTTCAGGCCAGCAGCGTCATAACAAAAAACGTAATGGTCGCGATCGCGATAATCGTGACAGAAACCGTGAACCACGTGAGCAGCAATCTGAAACTTCAACTCAGGTTCATGAGGAAGTAGTTCAGTTATCACGTCAGGAACAGCGTGATCAGAAACGTCAACAGCAGAAACGTCAACCTCAGCAGGAACATCAGGTAGAAAGCCAGCAGTCTGAGCAGTCATACCCTGTACCACGCCGTGACCGCAATCAGCAACGCCCACCGCGCCCGAACCGCTATCGTGATCCAAGCGTGCTGAATGAGCAGCCTGTGGTAGCTGCCGCGCCTGCTGCAGTGACAGATAGCAACCAGGTAAAAGTTGATGTCATTGAAACCCCAAACAATGAAGCTCTTGCTACTGCATTGGTAATCAATATTGATCAGGGTCAAAGTGAAATCGTAACGCTAAATTCTGCAGATATAGCGTCAACTGTAAATGCAGAAGAGGCACCGGTTGAAGTAAAACCTGAGCCAGCTGCTCCAGCCAAGAAAGAAGCTGTAAATGCTCAACCAGCCCCGGCTGAAGCAAAAGCGAAAGCCAAAGTTGAAGAGCAACCACGCCGTGCCAGTAATGATCCGCGTATGCGTCGCAAGCAAGGTGGCTCACAGCAGAAACCACAGCAGGAAGTGCTACCAAAGCTTAGTCCTTCCCAAGTGCCACTCTTAGCGCAGTACACTGTAGGTAGCCTGATCCGTCATGTTTATGGTGAAGACTGTACGGTACTGATTGAACAGTTCGGACTGGTGCCAACATTCAATCGTGCTTTGCTGAAATTTACTGAACAGTACATCAGTACCCTTTCAGTAACCACTACAACAGAGCGCACTGAACCTGTAGAAAAAACGCCTGTTACCCGTGATGCTGCCGCGCCTATGGCTAAACCGGCTCAGGAACAGGAACCAGCGCCAGTTTTACCACTGACGCCTTCCCAGAATGCGACACCGCGTGTAGCAAACGATCCGCGTGAACGTCGTCGTCTAGCTAAACTTGCTGCAGAGCAGGCATTAGAGCAGAGTAAAGCTTCAGCATCTCAGGCAGAAGAGCAGCCTGCGGCTGTACAGTCTGAAAATCCTGTAGCGGAAAATCCTGCTGAGCATGTAAATTTAGAAATAAATGCTCAAGCAGATACAACTTCAGTCGGTACTGAGCAGGACGCAGCAGATGCAGCATCTCACCATGCCAAAGTGGTAGCTGAGACTCAGGCGCAGGATCCGGCAATTCAGACTGCTGCAGCTATGTCTGAAGCAACTGCTGCTGCCTCGCCAAGTGCAATTGTTGAAGAAGCACAGGCTCAGCAAGCGGCCGAACCAGCTGCGCCAGCAGAAAAGAAAGCACCTAAACCGAGCAAGGTAGAAAAGTCTCAGCCGGCTGATCAGCAACCGGCACAAGCTTCAGTAGAAGAAACTGCCGAAGACGATAAGACGACTACCGCCGATAAGGATAAACCGGCCCGTCCGCGTCGCCCACGTGGCCGTCCACCGAAAAAGGCCACACCTACAGCCGAGTAAATTTGCACAATTACTCGTAATAAAAAAAACCTAGTCATTCCAGTGGCTAGGTTTTTTTTGATAATTTTGTTGAATTAGGTTGAATGCACTAGTCCGAACAGATTAAAAAACACTTGTATAGCTGCATGGGAAGCTTAAAGCTGTGTTTAAGTTCAGTTGAACCCTAGTCGACCCAGACCTTACCGGGACTAATCAAAAAATAATATAGGATTGTTATGAGTCAAACCCAACAGAGCGACCTCATCAGTATTACCGATGTCGCTGCGAAATTACCCCAGTTTATAGCGAAAGTACCTCATCTTCTAGCTGGTCTGAAACAGGCTTATATCCGTACACCTGACACCCCTGCGGGGCTGGGGCTAGCTTTTGAAAAAGCGGTAAAACGTAACCCGCGTGGTTATGCTCTCTTGTTTGAAGATCAAAAATATACTTATCTGGCCTTAAATGAATGGGCCAACCAGATCGCACACTATTATCTCTCGATAGGTGCGCGCAAAGGTGACGTGATTGCTGTCATGGTGGAGAACCGCTCTGAACTGGTCGCAACTGTACTGGGACTGGCCAAAATCGGAGTGACCATTGCTCTGGTCAATACTTCACAAACAAGTAAAGTGCTAACGCATAGCATTAATCTGGTTAAACCGATTGCATTGATTGTTGGTGAGGAAGTTCGCAGTGCAATTGATGACATTCGTCAAGATATTCTCTTGCCAGAAGACCGGTTTTACTGGTTTGCCGATCAGGCAACACGTGCAGATGTTGGTAAAGCACCAAAGTATTACCAAAATCTAGCAGAAAAAATTGAGAATTTTCCGAAATTTAATGTAGCCACTACCCAATCAGTACAGGGTAAAGATGGTCTATTCTATATTTATACCTCTGGTACAACCGGCCTGCCAAAAGCTGTGATTTTCACCAACAGCCGCTGGACTCTGGCTTATGGCACTTATGGTCATGTACTTGATCTCAAACCGAATGATGTCATGTATGTAACCTTACCGCTTTATCATGCGACTGGCATTGTTGTCTGCTGGTGTGGTGTGATTGCGGGCTCAGCCTCTCTGGCCCTACGGCGCAAATATTCAACTTCAAGCTTCTGGAAAGATGTGCATAAATATAATGCCTCTGCCATTGGTTATGTAGGCGAATTATGCCGTTACCTGATGGATGCAGAACCCACTGAACTGGAAACAGGCCACCGGGTTAAAAAAATGATTGGTAACGGCATGCGTCCAAATATTTGGGATAAATTTAAGCAACGTTTTGGCGTAGAGGAAATTCTGGAACTCTATGCTTCAAGCGAAGGAAATGTCGGCTTTAGTAATATTTTCAATTTCGACAATACAGTTGGATTTTCTCCAACTCCTTATGCAATCGTTGAATTTGATAAAGAAACGAATGAACCGGTACGTGATCAGCATGGCTGGTGCAAGAAAGTAAAAAAAGGAGAAGTAGGTTTACTTCTTGGAAAAATTACCCGTCGCTCCCCTTTCGATGGCTATACAGACCCTGAAAAAAACAAGTCAGTCATCTTAAAAAATGTCTTTAAACAGGGCGACCAATATTTTAATACTGGAGACCTGGTACGTCATATCGGCTTTCGCCATGCCCAGTTTGTAGACCGATTAGGGGATACATTCCGCTGGAAAGGTGAAAATGTTTCAACCACTGAAGTCGAGAATATCGTTTCAGAATATCCTAAAATTGCTGAAGCAGTCGTCTATGGGGTAGAAATTCCCCATACTAATGGTCGTGCGGGAATGGCAGCTATTACTTTGGCAGCTGGCGAAGCACTTGATGAGCATGATCTTACTGCAATGGTCGTTGAGTTTAAAAAACATCTTCCTGCTTACGCAGTTCCGGTATTTTTACGTGTACAGGAAAAAGTAGAAACTACCGGTACTTTTAAATACCAGAAAAACAAGTTGAAGGAAGAAGCGTTTCATCCCGATAAGACCACCGATCGTTTATTGGTTTTACTTCCAGGCAACTCTGGCTATAAAGATATTAGTATGGAGATTTACCAAAGTATTCAAGACTACCAGTATCGTTTCTAAATAGACTAAAAAGAGCGTATTCGTATAAAAATACAGCAGGCGACTTATTTCTAACCAACTAAAGCAATAAAATTTAATTTTTGCTTGTGCTGGAAAAATAAATTGCTACAATACGCTCCATCAAGAAAATACGGGTCGTTAGCTCAGTTGGTAGAGCAGCGGACTTTTAATCCGTTGGTCCCGCGTTCGAGTCGCGGACGACCCACCATTTTCTTAAGACCCCAGATGGGTCGTTAGCTCAGTTGGTAGAGCAGCGGACTTTTAATCCGTTGGTCCCGCGTTCGAGTCGCGGACGACCCACCATCTTTTTAGAATATCTTTTCAAAAAGAGCAGCTTCTAAATCAGCTTTAAGATTTATATATGGGTCGTTAGCTCAGTTGGTAGAGCAGCGGACTTTTAATCCGTTGGTCCCGCGTTCGAGTCGCGGACGACCCACCAAGATTCTAAAAAAATCCCAGTCATCACTGACCGGGATTTTTTATTCTCTAAAGGAATTATATATTAAAAATATTGAATTCCCGAATGATATGATTAATGGCGAATACGGTTCCAGGCATCACGTGAAGCATGTTTTGCTTCTTCCCAAGACAGGCGTGATTCAGCTTTAGTCTGTTCCCATTTAGTGCGCAAATCTGGCTCAGCATCTTCAAAACGTGCATCTGGGCCATAAGCTGAACGATTTTCATAACCCACTCGGTATGCACCACGATAATCGCGGTCATAATCCAGATCCGGATGAGTATTTCGTGTGGCAGAGTAGTAAGGCTGATTTATACTATTTTCACGCCAGTAAGCATCTTCAACCGTTGGGTCCATTGCTTCACCAGCTGCATGGCCAGCTAATCCGCCCACGACAGCACCCACTGCACCGCCGACTACAGTACCTACTGGTCCAGCTGCACTACCAATTGCAGCGCCTGCGGCTGCACCACCTGTTGCACCTAAGCCTGTTCCTACTGGATGAGAACCTGGTTCACCTGTAATTGGATCAGCATTTAAATCTTTTTTTACATCATCCGATGCATGTTTAATACGATCGCGGTCATAATCTGAAGTCGCCATCATCATTCTCCTTATAATAATATTGTGATTCTGGAAGTCTGCCGCTATGGTCAGATTTCCTGTTCGCTCGTTAAGTACACATTCAGCTTAGAAGGCATTTATGTAAAAAAACAGGCTTAAATAAAGAGCTTTCAGTTAAGCAATATTGTAGAAAGTAAAAAAAATTGGCCAAAATTACCTGTAAGATTTAAAAGCTTACGCATTTTTACTCAACCATTCACAACCTCTATTTTTTCCCCCTACTTCTCTTCTTATTTTTTATAAAAATAAAAAGTCCGGCAATAAGCCGGACTGTTCAGGTATGAAAATTTATTTTAAGACAGCATGGCAGTTACTGATAAATAAAATTATTTATTTAAAATAAGATAACTACCAAATAAGGTAAAAATACCACCTGAAATGCCGTCAATCCATTTGGCAGCACGCTGGTATGCCCGCTTGAAGGAAGGCAGGGAGAAAACAAAAGCTACAAATAAAAACCAGATTGCTGTCTCGACCGTTACCAGCAGGAGTAACCACCCATGTGCATGATCTAGAGCTGGATTGGCCAGAAAAAGTGAAAATACACTACCAAAATATATAATGGCTTTTGGATTAGACAGATTGGTCAGTAATCCCCGGAGGAAAAAACTCAATGGACTCTGAGGCAGGGAAATCTGTACAGGCTGGATATTTTCTTCTTTACGAAAGGCTGAACGCAGCATCTGAAAGCCTAACCAGCATAGATAAATTCCACCTACGACCAATAAGGCATGTTTTAGCCAAGCCATTTTTTCAAATAAAATATTCAGACCCAGCAAAGCCAATAATGACCAGATCATGACACTTACACTGATACCTGCCACCACAGCAAATGTCTCCATCCGAGATTTACTGATTGCAGTTTGGGAAACCAGAAAAAAATCTGGTCCGGGCGTGATCAGGGCACAAAAATGGATAAAAATTAGTGTTCCGAGCGCAATTAACATTATGTATTTACCTGTAACCTGCATGTCTTTAGAACAAGAATACGCTGTATCCTGATCTGTTTATAAAAATTCTTCAAGCACCGAGTTTAAAAAAAGATGGCCATGTGCTGTACAGGCGAGTTGTTCAGTATTTTCTGAAAACAAATGACGTTGCCGTAATGAATCCAGCTTGGCCTGTATTTTATCCAGTTCATAGCCGGTTCTTTCTTTATAGAACTGGGCCGGCACGCCTTCATTTAAACGCAAGGCATTCATCATAAATTCAAAGGGCATGTCTTCACGCTCAATCTTTTTAAATTGTAAGTGTTCAGCAGGTATTTTGGCCAGATAATCTTTAGGTAAGCGGGTCTTCTGAAACCGGTAAACTCCGTCTCTCAGACTGACTTTAGCATGTGCCCCTGCTCCGATTGCCAAGTAATCTCCAAATTGCCAGTAATTCATATTGTGTGCAGAAGGCTGTTCTTTACGCCATGCCGAAATTTCATACTGTATGAATCCATGTGCCTTAAGATATACTTCACCCTGTTCCTGAATGTGCTCTAGTACACTCTCTACCGGCAACACTGGTTGAGTCCGGAAAAATACTGTATTCGGCTCAATCGTCAACTGATACCAGCTGATATGGGTGGCTCCGTTTTCAACAGCCATGCTCAGATCTGTTAGAGCCTGCTCTAGCGTTTGTTGTGGCAGGCCATGCATCAAGTCAATATTGATGCGTTTAAAACCGGCTTCTTGTGCCTGATGTATAGCATTTATAGCATTCTCAGCACTATGAATCCGTCCCAGTTTATTCAGATGCTGCTCATTAAACGTCTGCACTCCAATGGATAAGCGATTAATACCAGCCGCAAGATAGCCGGCAAAAGGATCATGTTCTACTGTTCCCGGATTGGCTTCCAGCGTAATTTCACATTGCTCTTCAAAAGGCAGTAAACCATTTAGCTGCTGAAACAGCCACTGGTAACCTGAAGCTGATATCAGTGACGGGGTTCCACCGCCAATAAATATGCTATGGAGTTTGCGGCCCTGTGCAAAGTGGAGCTGTGTTTTAAAGTCCTCCACCAGTGCTTGCAAATATTCCTGTTCCAGTTCCAGAGATAATTTTCCATCGGGTACAGCATGTGAGTTAAAGTCACAATAAGGACACTTTCGCACACACCAAGGCATATGGATATAAAGTGAAAGTGGAATACATGAAGGATCTAGGCTACTCAAAAATTTTTCTCGGAGAAGAATGGAGCGTCTTACAATTTTAACATGACTGCATCATTGTACTTAACGCAATTCACATGAAAATCTCCTACACTCTTTTGTAATATCGAGAATAAATAATGAATTCAATATGATGAAAATATCGAGTCAACTTTTATTATTATTTCCCCTGACTTTGGCCATCGGAGTAATGCTGACTATACAAACTGCATTAAATACCCAGATGCGTATGTATTTGCATTCACCACTCCAGCCGGCTTTTTTTTCTTTTTTAATTGGAACAATTGTACTGGCGGTAATGGTGATGTTGCAGTCTGCACCCAAACCTCAGTTAAATGAACTTGCCCAGATTCCATGGTATTTATGGTTAGGCGGACTGATTGGGGTTTATGCTATTAGCATGAGCATTTATACTGCCCCCAAAATGGGTTTTCTCATTCTCTCCGGACTGGTTATTTTCGGGCAATTGCTCATGTCAATGTTACTTGACCATTTTGGCTGGTTAGGCGTAGAGAAAAATCCGATTAACTGGCAGCGTTTACTGGGTGCAATTGTTATTTTCATAGGTGTATTACTGACACTGCAACGCTAGTCTGCCGCTTACCCCATATGAGTAAAATTAGTGTCTATTGCTACCACTACACGCTTTGAAATCAAGAAACTCTTTCAGTTGATGTTGCCTATTCTGGTTACTCAGTTTGCTCAGGCCGGTCTTGGCCTGATCGATACCATCATGGCAGGTCATTTATCTCCTACTGACCTGGCAGCAATTGCGGTAGGAGTCGGTTTATGGATTCCAATCATGTTGCTGTTTAGCGGTATTATGATTGCGACTACTCCCTTGGTAGCTGAGGCCAATGGCGCACGCGATTTTAATAATATTCCAACAATTGCCCGCCAGTCATTATGGATGGCTTTCATGCTGGGCATACTGGCAATGCTGGTGTTACAGTTGATGCCATTTTTACTGCCTCTATTTGGAGTTCCTGAAAATCTGCAACCCAAAGCTGGCCTGTTTCTCCATGCCATTGGCTTAGGCATGCCAGCAGTCACCATGTATGCAGCCCTAAGAGGTTACTCGGAGGCATTAGGTTATCCGCGTCCAGTCACAGCAATCAGCCTGCTGGCTCTATTGGTCTTGGTGCCTTTAAACATGATTTTTATGTACGGCTTGGGTCCTATTCCTGCTTTAGGTAGCGCCGGTTGCGGCTTTGCCACTTCTATCTTGCAATGGCTGATGTTGATTGCACTAGCGGGCTACATCTATAAGGGGCGTGCTTACCGCAAGACCCAGGTGTTTAGCCAGTGGGAAAAATTTAATCCGGTCTGGGCCAAGCGTATCTTGAAACTGGGTTTCCCGATTGGTCTGGCTATTTTTTTTGAAGTAAGTATTTTCAGTACTGGAGCAATCATATTAAGCCCGCTGGGGGAAACTGTTGTGGCCGCACATCAGATTGCTATTTCCGTGACCTCGCAGCTATTTATGATTCCCATGTCCCTGGCCATTGCACTGACTATCCGGGTAGGCATGTATTATGGTGAAAAGAACTGGCATGCCATGCGCAAGGTACAACACCTCGGTTTAATTACCGCGACTGTATTTGCAGTATTGACCATGCTGGTTATGTGGATTTTCCGCTCAGAGATTGTCGCTGTTTATACCCGGGATCTTGCTGTTACCCATATGGCCCTATATCTGATCCTGTTTGCGATTGCCTATCAGCTGATGGATGCATGGCAGGTCAGTGCTGCAGGTTGCCTGCGTGGAATGCAAGACACTAAAGGCCCAATGTGGATTACTCTTCTGGCTTATTGGGTAATTGCCTTCCCTGTGGGTATTTATCTTGCTCGTTTTACCAGTATGGGAGCTGCTGGAGTCTGGACCGGACTAATAGTAGGTTTGAGCGTTGCATGCGTTCTTCTGCTGCTACGTCTTTATATGAATAATAAACGGCTAAAATTAAGTGCCTCTACTGTTTAACCGTATTTCCATCATGCTCTTACCCAGCCACACCGGCTGGTTTTTTAAACTTTAAAAATAAAGATAGCCTGTTTTTATAAAGGTGTTTAATTAAGACCTAAAAAGTGAATCTATAAACAATAATAAGATCAGCTCTTTTCTGTTATGTGTTCTTACAGGAACTGAACAATTTCAACTAGGCAACTTTTCTATTGTCCCCTATGATCAAATAATTCATTCACTTTATTTTAATGATTGAGGTCTAGTACCGATGGCTAAGAATGCAAGCTCGCCCGGCCGGCGTTTTATGAAACTTGCCGGCATGACCGCCAGTATTGCGACCCGAAGTGTATCTAATTCTATTCGTAATATCCGGGCAGATGAAGAACAAAAACAGGCCGCCAGAAGCCAGCTGTTTCAAGATATTGGAGTTCAGATTGCCAATACCTTGGGAGAGATGAAAGGCGCTGTCATGAAAGTCGGGCAAATTGCATCTCAATATAAAGATATTTTCCCGCCCGAGGTGGCTAAGGCAATTTCAAAGTTACAGCGTCAAGCTCCTCCCATGCCTTTTCCGGCCATACAGAAACAGCTAGAAAAAGAGCTGGGGCAACCGATTGATAATCTGTTTACATCTTTTGATCGGGAACCTTTTGCGGCAGCATCAATTGGTCAGGTACATAAGGCAGTATTACCTAATGGCGAGCAGGTCGTAGTCAAAGTGCAATATCCAGGTGTGGATGAAGCCTGTGAAAGTGATTTAAAACAGGTTCGGCTGGCTTTACGCCTGATGGGTGTTTTAAAAATCGATAAAAAACTTCAGGATCGGCTGTTTGCAGAAATTCAAGACAGTTTAAATGCTGAACTTAATTATGAAATTGAAGCACAGAACCTGACTGTGTTTAAGACCTTTCATGAAGCATTAGATGAAAAAATTATTATCCCACGTGTCTATCCACAATATTCTACCCGTCGAGTACTGACTTTAAGTCTGGAACAGGGCAAATCTATAGAAACTGCCAGTACCTGGCCGCAGGATGTCCGTAATCAACTTGGCCGACGCCTGGTCCGCGCGCTAGGACAAGAAATTTTCTATCTTAAACGTTTTCATTGTGACCCACATCCGGGTAACTTTGCATTCCGTGAAGATGGCCATGTCATTGTTTATGATTATGGCGGAGTAAAGACTTTAAATACTGAAATTATTGAACACTTTAAAACTTTGATCAATGCTGCACGCCAACATGATATTGATACGCTTGAAGACCAGTTAATTACTTTAAATGCACTTTCAGAAAAAGGAAAATTTCCAAAAGAACTGTATGAAGAATGGCTAGATGTGTTACTTAGACCATTAACCACCCAGTATGATTTTGCTGAAAACTCTGCCCATCATGACGGGGTATTACTGGTGAAAAAGTCGCTAAAATACTGGGACCTGTTTAAGCCTTCACCGGATACTCTTATGGTGAACCGGACAATCTCCGGGCATTACTGGAATTTGATCCAGCTCAAAGTAAATGATGATTTAAGTGATTTATTTGAAGAACTGGTCGCCTCAGATCAACAAGATAAACTTTAAAATTGTTCTATTGCCCTGTTTGAATATGTAATTTAAATAGGGTGATGACTTGAAAATAATTATAAAATCCCTATATATTGTTATATTATAACATTTCATTTAGCTATGGAGTTTACCATGCGTAAAGATATCCACCCTGACTATCAGGAAGTATTATTTCACGATACCAACGCTGATGTATATTTTGTCATTGGTAGTACCATGAAGCCGAAGCAGACCAAAGAATATGAAGGCAAAACCTATCCATACGTTACCTTAGATATTTCGAGTGCCTCTCATCCGTTCTATACAGGTGAAGTTCGTCAGGTCGGCAACGAAGGCCGTATTGCAAGCTTTAATAAACGTTTTGGACGTTTTAAACGCAGCAATTAAGCAGTAATAATTTTTAAATTGAATTCTTCTTATTTGAAGTCTAAGTCTTTGCTCTCCTCCACTTAGACTTCTTTTTTACTTATCGATTACACAATAAGTACTGGAACAGATAAAATCCTGCTGTCAGTAAGAGCACCCCTATGATTAAACTCGACAGACTATAGGCAAGTCCCATTGCTATTTCATTCTGTCGCAACAACTGAAAAGTTTCCAGACCAAAGCTTGAGAATGTGGTAAAGCCGCCCAGTATACCCACCATCAGGAAAAGCCGTGTTTCCTGTTGTAGAACTGCGTATTTCTGGCTAATAGCAAAAAATATGCCTGCACAAAAACAACCTAACAGATTAATCCACCAGGTTGCCCAAGGAAATAAACTGCTTGTCTGGCTGAGTGATAATGTCATGCCATAACGCAGGCTTGCACCTATTGCCCCACCGCAGGCAACCAATAACCAGTTCATAATGATATATAGCTGATGTGGATAAGCCCTATTTTATCCACAAACTCAAAAAATATTCATTAAAAATTCGCCTTGAGAGGCTACACACAGCTCGTTAAATTCTGCATAAATCAGGAAAAATACTCATAAAAGCGCTATGCTAGGTTGCTTAATTCTTTATAGGGAATAGGATTTATGGCCCAGGAACTCCTTGAACAGCTACAGGCTGGTCAGGCAAATTTTACAGATGTCATCGCTTATATAGACTCTCGTTATATTCATAACCCCACTGCTTTTCGTAACGGCGCACAGCATAATGCAGCGACAGAAAATCAGGGTAGTGCCAAAGTCTTGAGTTTTGCCAAACTCAACAGTCTAAGTCAGGAACAGACCTTAGCTCTATTTGCTGAGCATTATGCAGCAGTCTTAGCGACCCCTGAAGGTACAGATCATCAAAATATCCGGCAGTTTATGCAGCATGGCTGGGATGAAGTACAGTTTCAAGCCGAAGCTTTACAAGCCAGGTAAATGTTGAAAAAAGGACCTCATGGTCCTTTTTTATTCTGGCCGCTCATTAAATTGTGGTAAACCATCACAAATAGTCTCCCACTCTGCTTTAGAGCCAACAAAAATATGTTTCCCTGGTCGCGTCTGGATCGGCGTATCTAACGTACCAATTCTAAGACGGTAAAAATCAGGAGTATCACTTTTAATACTGATAATTGGCGAGCCACACACACCACAGAAACAGCGTTCGGTCGTTGATGAAGATTGATATTTTTTTAAAAGGTTCTCACCCTGTATCCATTTAAACTGCTGGATAGGAACTGGTGCATTGGTCGCAAAAGCCGTACCATTGGCTTTACGGCATTTCTGGCAATGACAATAAATAATTTCATCAAGTTCAGTTTCAATTTCATAGCGAATCCCTTGACACAGACAGCTTCCCTTTAGGCTCATTCTGATTCTCCATCACAAATTCTATTATCAGTACATACTATGAACTCTGTTGTTCCATCAGATAGGTATGCACACCTTCACCAGCAGCCCGGCCAGTAGCAAAACATGCTGTCAGTAAATAGCCCCCGGTTGGCGCATCCCAGTCTAGCATTTCACCACAGCAAAACACATGTGGCTGTGATTTTAGTTGCAGCCTTGCGGTCAGGGCATTCTGTTTTATACCACCAGCACAACTGATAGCTTCTTCAATCGGCCGGAAACCCGCCAGAACTACTTTCAAATTTTTAATCTGCCAAGCGAGCTGTACAGGATCTTTCCATAAGGTTTTATCGACCAATTCACGAATCAGACCAGCTTTAACTGCATCCAGGCCTGCCTTACGCCAGACATTACTCAGTGACTGCTTTCCTGACTGTAATTTTTTTATTAACTGTTCGTTATCTACATCGGGTAATAAATCCAGATACAGAGTTACAGGCTGCTGTTGCCGCTGTAACTTGCGTAAGGCCGGTCCGTGCTTGTAAATAAGGCCACTTTCCAGACCATAATGGGAAATTACGATATCACCCTGAGCTCTGTGTTTAGGGCTTACCCATGCTTCTACCCGCTTTAAAGGCTGGCCAAATAAAGGCTGCATAAAACTGGACCAAGTTCTGACTACACCTGCATTGCTAGGTTGAAAAGGCTCAATTTGCTCTCTATCAAACCAAGCCTGCCACTTGCCATCGCTACCTAACTGTGGCCACGATACTGCGCCACAGGCCAAAATAATCACGTCAAACTCTAGCTGAAAAGGCGTATTCTCAGGTTGTTTTAAATCCAGAAGTTGCACCTGTTTAGCCTTGAGACCTAAACACTGATGACGGTAATGAAAGTGTATGCCTTGCTGGTCCAAGCGTGTTAACCAGGCACGGAGCAGAGGCGCAGCTTTCATCTCTACGGGAAAAATTCGGCCAGAAGAACCAATATAGGACGCTATACCGAGTTCAGCCATCCAGTTCTGAATCCAGTCTGCATCCCAGCGCTGTATCCAGGGATACAGCCATTCAGGGTGATCATAGCGCTGGATAAATTCAGTAAGAGGCTCAGCATGAGAAATATTTAATCCGGTTTTCCCCGCCATTAAAAATTTTCGCGCAGCTGAGGGTTTCTGCTCAAATACATGAATCTCATAGGCATACCGGCTCAATACTTCTGCCGCCATTAACCCTGCCGGTCCTGCCCCTATAATTGCAATACGTTTAGCCAACATCACTTTTTCCCTGTAATGGCAAAAAGTCATCAAAACGGGTGGAATAACCACAATGTTTGGTAATTATCAATTGCTGGCATGGTTCACCACGCTCGAGATACTTGATTTCAAAATGTGTGCGTGCTGACTCTGGTCTAATCTGTTCTTTTTCATAGGACAACTGCCAAAGTTGCTGTAACTGCTGCTCAGCTTCCTCAATATACTCAGGAATATTGCTGGCCAGTGTGATGGTACCTTCCGGCTTGAGACGCGACAGTAAAAATTCAAAAAATGGCATATTTACCCAGCGTTGTGCCGGATTATGCGGTTCAGGATTCGGATATAAAATAAAGAATTGTTCAACCTGCTCCGGATACAGAGCATGAACTATCCATGGAATAGCGTCTGCATGTACAGGAGTCAGATTTTGTTGACCTTCGAGCTGATGCTGCTTTTGCATGGCCAAAAATTTTTCCCGGGTCCGTTCAATGGCAAACAAGCGCTGCTCAGGATACTGACCACTAAATAATAAGGCGTGTTTTCCTTTACCTGCCCCGATTTCAACACAAAGTGTCTGCTGATCAAGCGCTGAAAAATCACGTGGCGCATGCATACGATGGGCTTGAAATTGACGAATCGGCATATTCACATCAAACTATGGAGAATTTGACACAAGTCTATCAAGAGCTGATTACTTTGCCTAATAATCCTAGGCTCTCTACTAAAAGGATATTGATTATGCAGCAGCGTACCTTCCCTTGCCCACGCTGTGGCAAACCTGCCACATGGGAAAATAATGAATTCCGGCCTTTTTGTTCAGAACGATGTAAAATGATTGATTTAGGTGCTTGGGCCAATGAAGAATATCGTGTACCAACACAGGATTCGCCCAGCCGACAGGATTCCAGTTTTGAAGATGACTAAGCATCAACTCATACAGCCAGTCGAGTTACTAATATAAGCCAAGCTGCCCTACAGTACGCCCTTATAATTCTGTTCTTTTAGTTTTAACATTTTGGATGATATTGCTCCAGCAAGTGTATAAAATAACTAACAGATATTAATGAATAAATTTTTATCAATATTTATAAGTTTACTGCTTTTATGAATACTGCTTAAAAATAGTTACCACCTTAATAATCAAGTTAAATACTTGCTTAGGCAGTGATAAATATTCTACTTTTTGAATTATTTCACTGCCAAAAACCTTTAGCATTCTACTGATTATATTTTTTAGATTTATAATATACTGACCTAAAAATTTAAATATTGTTTGAGTATAGTTTGAATAAAGATGATATGCATGATAAAAGCTAAATCTCTTATAGATTGATTATCATAAATACTGGCTAATACTATTGCTCAAACTATATTCTTTAACTAGTTTATAATAATAAAGTTTCCTTATATTAAATATTTTATAAAAGTTACTTATATGCGTTTTATATACTTTTTCTTCCCTAAATTTTACTTAAAAAGTAGCGATAAAGCTGGAATAAAAGTTTAACCAATTTTCATAAAATTAATTTTACTTTTACAATGTATCTACTTTGTATATCTAAAATCTATGCTTTTAAGCTTTTTA